>JAKBCB010000064.1 GCA_021808185.1 Pseudomonadota bacterium | reverse complement strand
GCCGACACGCAGACCTATGCCGGTTCCTTCCTGTATCACTGGGGCGAGAACCTCGTTTCGTACGGCTTTGTCGTCGGCCTCGACTACAAGAACCCCTGGCTGTCGCCGTTCGAGGAAATGCAGCGCCTCAAGACCCATCCGCATGTGCGCAAGCATTTCGAGGGCGGGCGGCGCATCGCCTACGGCGCGCGGGCGATCAACGAGGGCGGCTATCAGGCGCTGCCCAAGCTGACCTTCCCCGGCGGCTGCCTGGTCGGCGACACCGCCGGCTTCCTGAACGTGCCGAAGATCAAGGGCACGCACGCGGCGATGAAGTCCGGCATGCTCGCCGCCGAGGCCATCGCCGAGGCCCTGGCCGGCGCGCGCCCCGCCGAACCGGCCAGCTACGAGCAGGCCTTCCGCGCCTCCTGGCTGTGCGAGGAACTGCGCGGCGTGCGCAACATCCGCCCCGGCTTCGCCCGCTTCGGGATGTGGGGCGGCTTCGTGCACGCGGCCATCGACACGCTGATCTTTCGCGGCAAGGCGCCCTGGACGCTCAGCTTCCCGCATGCCGACAACGAGGGGATGCAGGACGCGGCAACCGCACGGCGCATCGAATATCCCAGGCCGGACGGCACGCTGACCTTCGACCGGTTGTCCTCGGTGTTCATCAGCAATACCAATCACGAGGAAGACCAGCCCATCCATCTGCGCCTGCGCGAGCCCGCGCGCGCGATCGCGGTGAACTGGGAGAAGTATCGCAGCCCGGAGACGCGGTATTGCCCGGCCGGGGTGTATGAAATCGTCGGCGCCGAGGACAACCAGCCCCGGTTGCAGATCAACGCGCAGAACTGCGTGCACTGCAAAACCTGCGACATCAAGGATCCGACCCAGAACATCGACTGGACCACGCCCGAGGGCGGCGGCGGGCCGAGCTACCCCGCCGGGATGTGATCGCCCGCGCCGCCGCCGTTGCCCTCGCGGCGCCGCCAGCCGGGTGGCGCCGCGTATCGGGCGCTGGTAAGGTTCGCATATGCAGTATCCTGGTTCTTTCGCCCGCTCGGTGGTCCTCGCGCTGTCGCTCCTCTCGGGCTGCGCCGCCGCCCAGCCCTCCGGCGACCCGGCGGACGCGGCCGACACACAGAGCGGCGCGGCCGCCGCGCCCGGTGGCGCCGCTGCCTTCCTGGCCGGCCGCTTCGCGGTGCGCCAAGGCGATCTGGATCGCGGTGCCGATGAATTGATGCGGGCCCTCGCGACGGACCCGAATGATCCTGACGTGAAGCGGCAGGCCTTCCTCGCCGCCCTGCTCGCCGGCCGGCCGGAGGCGGTGCAACTGGCGGCCGGGCAGGACGAAAATCCCGCCGCGCAACTCCTGCTCGGCGATGTCGAGGCGCTGCACGGCAACTGGGAAGGCGCCAGGCGCCGGTTCGAGGCGCTGCCCAAGCAGGGTCTGACGGAATTGCTGCAACCGCTGCTGCTCGCCTGGTCGGATTTCGGGGCGGGCAAGGCGGACGCGGCGCTCGCGCAACTGACCCCGTACACCGAGAACGAGCGGATCCGCGCGGTCTTTACCTTCCACGATGCCCTGATCGCCGATCTCGCCGGCCATTCCGCCGATGCCGGGCGGCTCTATAACGCGGCGCGGAACGAGTTCGGCATCGCCAACCTCAGCCTCGTGCGCGCCATGGCAAGCTGGCAGGCGCGCGAGGGCCATGAGGCGGAGGCGCGGCAGACCATCTCGCTCGTCAACGACATGGGCGACGAACTGGCGGTCTCGACACCGCGGCTGCTGACGCTGCTGGCCACGCGCCCGGTGCGCAGCGCCACCGAGGGGCTGGCTGAGGTGTATCTCGCTTTCGCGGTGCTGCTGCGCCAGCAGGATGCCGGCGATTTCGCCAATGTCATGCTGCGGCTGGCACTGGATTTGCGCCCCGACCTCAGCACCGCGCGGCTTGTGGCGGCCGAGTCGCTTGAGCAGGCCAAGCACCCGGAGGCAGCACTGGCGCTGCTGGCGCCGGTCCCGCCGACCGACCCGATCGCGCCGTCGATCGACCTGCGCCGTGCGGCGCTCTACGACGTGCTCGGCAAAACCGAGGAGTCTCTGCGCATTCTCAACGCGCTCTCGGCGGCCTATCCGGACCGGCCGGAGCCGTGGTCGTTGCAGGGCGACGTGCTGCGCGCCAAGCACCGCTTCCCCGAGGCGGTGGTGGCGATGACCAAGGCCATCGCGCTGTCCGGCCCGCCGAGCCGGGCGCAATGGAGCCTGTATTACGAGCGTGGTATCGCCGAGGAACGCTCCCACCAGTGGCCGGCGGCGGAGGCGGACTTCCAGAAGGCGCTGGAATTGTCGCCGGACGAGCCTTCGGTGCTGAACTACCTCGGCTATTCCTGGACCGAGCAGGGGCACGACCTGCCGCGCGCCGAGCAGATGATCAAGCGCGCCGCCGAGGCGCGGCCGAACGACGGCGCCATCGTCGATAGCCTGGGCTGGGTGCAGTTGCGCCGGGGCGATGTCGCCAGCGCGGTCAAGTCGCTGGAGCGGGCGGTGGAGATGCAGCCGGAAGACGCCACCATCAACGGCCATCTGGGCGATGCCTACTGGGCCGCCGGGCGCAGGCTGGAGGCGCAGTACCAATGGCGCCGCGCGCTGACGCTGAACCCGGACCCCGACGATTTGCAGCACTTGCAGACCAAGCTGCACGAGGCGGATCAGGCGCTCGGCACCGCGACCACGGCGGCCAAGACGCTGCCGCCGGCTCCGGCGCAGCCATAACGGGCGCGACACCGGCCCCTGCCGAGCGACATGCTCGAAGCCTTCGCACCCGCCAAGATCAACCTCGCGCTGCATGTGCTCGGGCGGCGCGCGGACGGCTATCATCTGCTCGACAGCCTGGTGGTGTTCGCGGGCGTCGGCGACACGCTGACGGCCGCGCCGGCGGAGCGCCTGACGCTCGCCGTCGATGGGCCGTTCGGCGCGGCCCTGGCGGGCGAGGCGGACAATCTGGTGCTGCGCGCGGCCCGCCTGCTGGCCGAGGCCGGCGGCGTCGCGCCGCGCGCGCGCCTGACCCTGCACAAGCGGCTGCCGGTCGCTTCCGGCATCGGCGGCGGCTCGGCGGACGCGGCGGCGGCCTTGTCGCTGCTGTCCCGGCTCTGGCGACTCGATCTGCCGGCGCCGACCCTGGCCATGCTCGCGCTGCGGCTCGGGGCCGACGTGCCGGTGTGCCTGCGCGGCCGGCCGGCGCGGATGGGCGGCGTGGGCGAGGCGCTGGCGCCGCTGCCGCCGCTCCCGGACTGCGGTCTGGTGCTTGTGAACCCCGGCGTCGCGGTGGCAACCCAGGCGGTGTTCCGCGCGCGCGACGCCGCGTTCTCGCCGCCGCTGGTGGTGCCCGCTGCCTGGCCCGACGCGACCGCGCTCGCGGCCACGCTGGTCACGCACCGCAACGACCTGGAGGCGCCGGCGATCGCGCTGGCGCCAGTGATCGCCGATGTGCTGACCGCGTTGCGGGGCACGCAGACCTGCCTGCTGGCCCGCATGAGCGGCTCCGGCGCCACCTGTTTCGGCCTGTTCGCCGATCCCACCACGGCGGTCGCGGCGGCGGACCGCCTGCGCCGGCCGGGCTGGTGGGTGTGGGGCGGGGCGCTGGCCGCGTGACGGCGGGGCTTGTCGTGCGCGCCCGCGCGACCTATTCACCGGGCATCGCAGGGGCGTAGCCAAGCGGTAAGGCAGCGGATTTTGATTCCGCCATGCGGAGGTTCGATCCCTCCCGCCCCTATTTCCCCCGGCTATTCCAGCGTCAGCGCCGTCACCGCCTGTTCCAGCGCCGCGCGCGCCTGGGCCGCCGCCGACTCGCTCTGCGCGCCCGCCGCCGTCAGGCTGGCCAGCCGCTCCTCGTCGGCATCCAGTGCATGCACCAGCTTGGCGTGCAGCGCGTCGCCGGCGGGCACCGAGGCGAGGTTGCGGCGCAGCCGGTCCTCGTCGCGCTCCACCTCGGCCACCTGCGCCTTCAGCCGGTCGCGCTCGGCCTCGTGCCCGGCGAGCACGCCGCGCAGATCGGCGATGTGGCCCAGCGCCGTGCGCGCGGCCGGGGTCAGTGCCTGTTCGTTCAGCACGGTCGCGATCACGCCGGCATTGTCCATCAGTGCCACGTCCTCGCGCACCGGGCGGTCCACGTGTGCGATCAGCGTGCGCTGCTCCCCGGGTTTCAGCGCCAGCGCCACGCGCCACGCGGCCGGCGTCTCGGACGCGGCGCGCCGGTCGCCCTCCAGCAGCAGCGTCCCGTCCGGACGTTTGGGGATTTCCACGAGCAGCTTGCGCGCCTCGGTGGCGGGGGCGGCGAGTGCGATGCGGGCGGTCCAGCGGTCGCGGCGCTGGATGTGCAGCACGCCTTGGGCGGCGGTGATGCCGACCATGGCGGTCGCGTCCTCCACCTGCCATGTGGCGGTGGTGCGCAGATCCTCGGCGAATTCCAGCAGCCGGGTTTCCCCGGCGGGCAAGCCGCCGAGCCGCGCGTCGCCGGCGAAGGTCGCGGCCTCCAGCGGGTCGTACAGCGTCAGCACGCCCGCCGGCAGGCTCGCGCCGGTGTCGTTGGCGATGCGCAGCGCCGCGAGCGGATGCGGGCGACCCTGCTGGACCAGGGCGATGCGCTCCGCCGGCATCTCGCGATCCAGAATCGGCACGGCGGCGCTGTGCCCGGCCGGCAGCACCACCGGGTCTTGCAGCGTGAACACGGTTGCCTCGGCGGCCTCGTTGGCGGCGGCCTGCTGCTCCGGGGCGGCCATCGCTTCGGTGGCGGCGAACCCGCCGCCCGGCGCCGCCTTCGCCATCGCGCGCATCGGCGCCGGCGCCGCTCGCGCTGGGGCCGCCGCCAGCGCCATCGGTTGCTCGCGTGTGTCCACGCCCGGCAGGATGCGGCCGAACACTTCCACCGGCACCTCCGGCCGCGCGACGTAGTAGCTGCGATACAGTGCCTGCCGGAACGTCACCGGGTTGCCGTATTGCAGCGACAAGGCCACGCCGTTCCAGTCGGTGCCGGACATGTTCTCCAGCACCGCCCAGCCTTGCAGCCGCGCCTTGTCCCCGTCCTTCGCCGGCAGCACCAGCCGGTACGTCGCCTTCCACAGGGGGGCTGCCACGACATAGCCGACGCGCACCTCGCGCTTGCCCGCCCCGGTGTCGCGCAGCGCCAGATGCCGCGCGTCGTGCGCCGATTCGGCCCGTACCGCGTCCAGCACATGCGCGATCCGCCGCCGCAGGCCGGGGTCGGCGACCTGCACGCTTTCGGCGTCCTCCAGCACGAATTGTTGCAGGCCCCCATCGGTCAGCAGGGTGATTCGGGTGCGGGAGACGGACGCATCCGGCGCGCCCGGCAGGGGCGCCGGCTCGCGCACTGTTTCCGCGCGCAGCAGGCGGCCGGTCATCGGGCGCGGGCCTTTCACCTCCAGCACCACGCCTTGCAGGCTGTTGAGGTAGTCGAGCGCCGATGCCAGCGCCTCGCGTCCGAACGGCACATCGGCAAACGCCGCGTGCCCGGCATCCTCGCCCGGCAGCTCCACGGCGCCCACGCCGCCGGCACTGTCGAACACCACGAGCGAGGCCAGCACGTCGTCCACCTGCGCCAGCTTCACGTCGAGCCCGAGCGTTACCGGCCCATCCGCCGCCGCCGCGTACTCGAAATACCCCACCCCGGCAGTGGACAGCATCACCCGCTTCAGCGTGAGCTCGCCGGCATGGGCGGGGCCGGCGAGGGCCGCGCCGAGCAGCAGCAGGGGCACGCGACGCATGGCGAAACTCCGCGCAGGGGCCATGATATTGGCATGGACGCGCCGTGCTAGGCTACGCGCGCGCCCCGACGGAGCCGACGCATGCCGCACGACCACCACGACCACCCTCACGATCATGGGCACGGCCACGCGCATCACGACCACGCCCCGAAAGATTTCGGGACGGCCTTCGCCATCGGCACGGTGCTGAATGTCGGTCTGGTCCTGGCGCAGCTTGTCGTCGGCCTCTCGGCGCACTCGATGGCGCTGCTGGCGGACGCGGTGCACAATCTGGGCGACGTGCTGGGCCTCGTGCTCGCGTGGGCGGCGGTGGTGCTCGGCCGGCGCGCGCCCTCGGCACGGCGCACCTATGGCTGGGGGCGCGGCTCGATCATGGCGGCGCTGTTCAACGCCGGCGTGCTGCTGATCGGCGTCGGCGCCATCGCGGTGGAGGCGATCCGCCGCTTCGCCGAGCCGGCGCCGATCGAGACCGGCCCGGTGATCTGGGTGGCGCTGGCCGGCATCGTGCTGAACGGCCTGACCGCCTGGATGTTCGCGCGCGGGCACGACGACCTGAACATCCGCGCCACCTTCCTGCACATGGCGAGCGACGCGGCGGTGTCGCTCGGCGTCGTCCTCGCGGCCCTGGGCATCGCCGCCACCGGCTGGCTGTGGCTCGACCCGCTGGCCAGCCTTGCCATCGCCGCCGCCATCGCCGTGTCCACCTGGGGCGTGCTGCGGCAGGCGGCGAACCTCGCGATGGACGGCGTGCCTTCCGGCATCGCGACGCCGGAGGTGGAGGCGTATCTGCGCGCGCTGCCCGGCGTGCAGGAGGTGCACGACCTGCACATCTGGGGCCTGTCCACGACGGAAACCGCGCTGACCGCGCATCTGGTCCACGCCGATCCGCCGCCGGGCGAGGATTTCGTGGCCGGTGCCGTCCACGACCTGCACCGGAAATTCCGTATCGGCCACGCCACGCTGCAACTGGAAACCCCGCGCCTCGCCGCCGCCTGCCGGCTGCGCCCGGCGGACGTGGTCTGATGCGGTTCCGCCTGCGCTTCTGGCGCCCGCGCCCCGTCATTGTCCTGGAACTGCACGGCACGCTCGCGGCCCGCATCGGCGCGCTGAACATCGCCGCCTATGGCCGCCTGATCGAAGCCGCCGTCGCCGCCGCGGGTGAGGGCGGCACGCTGCTGCTGGACATCGAAAGCCCCGGCGGCTCGCCGGTGCAGTCCGACCTGATCGCGTCGCGCATCCGCCGGCTGGCCGAGGAGAAAAAGGTCCGTGTCGTCGCGGTGATCGGCGAGGTCGGCGCCTCCGGCGGCTATTGGCTCGCCTGTGCCGCCGACGAGATCGTGGCCAATCCGATGAGCGTCGTGGGGTCCATCGGCGTGATCGGCGGCGGCTTCGGGCTGGGTGCCGCGCTGTCCCGGCTTGGCGTGCAACGGCGGCTCTACACCGCCGGAAAGAACAAGGCCCGGCTCGACCCGTTCTCGCCGGAGAAGCCGGACGACGAGAAATTCGTGCGCGCGCTGATGGCCGACCTGCACGAGCGGTTCAAATCCTGGGTGCGCGCCCGCCGCCCCGGCAAGCTGCCGGCCGACGAGGAAGCCGTCTTCGATGGCGGCTGGATGCTGGGCGAGCGCGCGCTGACCATGGGCCTCGTGGACCGTCTCGGCGACCTGGACGCCGAGGTGCGGCGCATCGGCGGCCCCAAGGCCCGCGCCCTGGTGTTCCGCCCCCGCAAGCGCGGCCTGCTCGGCCGGCTGCCGCGCCTGCTGGCCGAAGCGGCGGTGGAGGCGACGGAGGCGGCGGCGCGGCCGCGGGTGTAGGGGGCGCGGGGGAAGATGGCAGCCATGGCGCCGCACGAGGTCCCGCGTTTCGCCGCGCCCGCGCGCCCTGGCCCGAACCTCGCGCTCGTGGCGGTCGGCCTTGCGGTGTTCGCCGGGTTCGTCGCGCTGTTCCTGGCCGACCGGGCCGCGTACGGCCGCCTGATCGACCTTTGGTCGTTCCGGCCGTTCCGCTCGCCGTTCGTCGATGCGGGAGGAATCGCCGCGCAGATCCGTTGTTGGCGGCTCGGGGTCGATGTGTACGCCGCGAACCCGTGCGACGTGCTGCAACGAACGCACAACTATTCTCCGCTTTGGCTGCGCTTGCCGCTGCCGGCATCCTGGGTCGGGGCCGAGGCGACCCCCGTCGTCGGGGTGATCTTGGACACGCTGTTCCTGCTCTCTCTCGCGGTGCTCCCGCGTCCGCGCCGCCGGGCCGACGCCGCGCCGCTGCTGTTGGCGCTGGTCTCGCCATTCAGTGTCTTCGCAATGGAGCGCGGCAACGCCGATCTGTTGATGTTCGCCTTGGTGGCGGTGGCCGTCGCCTGCCTCGGCGGCCGGGGGCCGATACGCCTGGGGGCATACGCGGCGATCATGCTGGCGGGGCTGCTGAAATTCTACCCCTGCGTGCTCCTGGCCTTTCTGCTACGCGAACGCCCGGCGCTGTTCGCGCTCTTACTGGGCGTTTGCGTCGCGATCCTTGGGGCGTTCGTCTGGACGTATCACGTGGAACTCGTCCGCGTCGCGGCCGTGATCCCCACGCCGACCTTCGCCGACGATGGGTTCGGCGCCGCGCAGGTGCCGACCGGCCTGGTGGTCATCGAACATTTCTTCTTTCCCGCCGCATGGCGGTCCGACGCGCTGGAGGCGACGACCTGGCTAATCGGCACCGTGGCGCTCTACGCCGTCGCCGTGGCCGTTGCGTTGCGCATCGGCGGTGATGCCACGATGGCGGAGGCCCTGCGCCGCCTTTCCCCGCGCGAGGCGACCTGCCTGGGAGCAGGCGCCCTTGTCGTTGCCGGCTGCTTCTTCGCTGGCGCAAGCGTCGGCTACCGGGCGGTGTTCCTGCTGTTCACCCTGCCGGGTCTGCTCGCGCTCGGCCATGTGGCCAGCGGTGCCGGCGTCAGTCGTGTTGCCCGCCGCGCGGTGGCGGCGGCCCTGCTGGTGATGTGGTGCCTGCCGGTTCAGCGCATCTTCAACGCGAATTTCGGCCGCATCTGGCGCCCGGACGATCTTGCGACCGTGCCGTGGGGCACACCGATCCCCGGCATCGTCCTCTGGCTCGCGCGCGAGGCGCTGTGGTGGTTTCTGGTCATGCTGCTGCTGGGCGTGCTGATCCACATGCTGCGCGACACCCGGATCGCGCTGTCCCTGACCCGCGCACCCGGGCAGCGTGTCGCGGCCAGCGACTGAACCGGCGCGCTCATTCGGTCGCGTCGGCGCGAAAGATGTCGCTGACCACGTACAGCGGCCGGCGCTTCGACTCGATGTAGATGCGCCCGACATACTCGCCGAGAATGCCGAGCACCATCAACTGCACGCCGCCGATGGTCAGCACGATGGCGGCGAGGCTGGTCCAGCCGACGATCGTACGGCCGAGCACCCATGCCGCGAGCGTGTAACCGATCATCAGCAGGCTGACGAGGCTGGTGGCAAGACCGACAAAGGAGGCGATGCGCAGCGGCACGACCGAAAAACTGGTGATGGCATCGAACGCGAAGCCCAGCATGCGGCCGAGCGAATAGCCGCTCCTGCCGCCCAGCCGCGGCGCGCGGTCGTATTCCAGCGGCACTTGCCGCAGGCCGATCCAGCTCACCAGCCCGCGAATGAAGCGCGCCTGCTCCGGCATGGCGTTGAGCACATCGAGGGCGCGGCGGCTCATCAGCCGGAAATCGCCGGTGTCGGTCGGGATCGGCACCTCGGTCAGCCGTTGCAGCAGGCGGTAGAACAGGGCGGCCGAGCCGCGCTTGAACGCGCTCTCGCCGCTGCGCGAACGGCGCTTGCCGAACACCACGTCCGCCCCCGCGTCCATCGCCCGCATCATGGCCGGCAGCAGGCCGGGCGGGTCCTGGAGATCGGCATCGATAATCAGCACGCGCCCGCCCCGGCAAAGCTGTAGCCCCGCCGACAGCGCGCGCTGATGCCCCCAGTTGCGCGACAGGTTGACCACCACCACCCGGCGGTCGGCGGAGGCGATGCGGTGCAGCAGCGCCAGCGTGCCATCCCGCGAGCCATCGTTAACGAGCACGACCTCGTAATCATCGCCGACCTCGGCGCGAGCCGTGGCAGTCACTTGCCGATAGAACTCCGGCAGTGCCGCCGCCTCGTTGTAGCACGGTGCCACGATCGACAATCGCGGCGCTGGCGCGGCGGGGGCGATCATGGCGGTGGCTGCATCACCTCGATTCGAGTGGCCGCAGCGTCCGCTCGGCCCAGGAGTCGCGGCAAGCCGGCTTGCCGCTCACGCGCAGCCGCCGGGGCGCACGAACACGCAATAGGTCGGATCGGCCGGGCTGCCGTCGCCGAAGCAGGACGTCCGGACGAAGCCGGGCAGCCCATCGCCGTCGGTGCCGACCATCACGTTGAACCGGTCCGCGTGCGCGGCGAGGGCCGCACCCGGATATTGCGCCACCGGCTGCCGATCCAGTTCCTCGGCGAGGCGCAGCCGGAACCGCGACGTGTCGAGGTGCTGGGCCTGATCCCAGGTCTCGAAATACAGCGGCAGATCGCGGTGCCAATAGGTATAGCCGCCGCTGCGGTACACCCAGATCGTGCGCACGGCGAGCGCGCAGGCGTTGGGGGTGGCGCGCGCGGCGGCGAAGGCGCGCAGCATCGAGCGGTCGCGATCCCACGCGTCGCCCGGCGTCGCCCGGGCATAGGTCGATGCCGCCGTGGCGCCGGCGATCACCAGGGCCAGAACCAGCGCCATCGCCGTCCCCGGCAGCGGCGCACGAAAGCGTGGCAGGCGTTGCAGCACGCCGCCCAGTCCGATGCCCACCAGCATCGGCATGCAGGCGGTGGCGAGGAAGACGAAACGCAGTTCCTTGTGCGCGCTCAGCGTGTGCAGCGCGATGGTGGCCAGCACCACCAGCCCCAGCACCGGCGCCCGCGCCGCGCCATACAGCGCGAGCGCCAGCAACGGACTCGCCAGCAGGCCCCAGGCCACCACGTAATACATGGCGTAGTACCACCATGATTGCGTGCCCATCGCGCCGCTGACGCCCTGCGCCGCGTTGCGCAGGAAATTCAGCCAGACCGACTGGAACGGGGTGCCCCAGGTCAGCCAGTCGAGCACGCCGAGGGCCGGCACCACGACGGCGATGCCGCCCGCGACCACGGTGAGAAGGTCGCGCGGTCGGCGGCCGTGCTGCGCCAGGGCCACCAGCGCCAGCACCGGCGCGTATTGCCAGCGCAGCGACGCCGCGAGCCCGAACAGCAGCCCGGCCAGCAGCCTTCGTCGGCGCGGCCGCGCGTGGTCGGCCGCGCTGTCGCCGAGCCAGATCGCCAGCAGCGCCGCGTCCGTGGCCAGCGGCTCGGTCAGGATGGTGGGCGCGAAATACACCGCCTCGGAGGACAGCGCGCACAGCAGCCCGGCCAGCAGGCCCGACACGGACCCGTACCGGCGCGCCGCCAAGCGGTAGCCGACATAGGGGATGCTCAGCGAGGCCAGCACGCACAGCAGCCGGATCGGCACGATGTAGAAATCCGGTTCGTCGCCGAACAGCGCCGCCACCCGCATCACCCCCGCGAGCACCCCCGGCAGCAGCCAGGAGCGGATGCCGTCCAGAAACTCCCAGGTGATGACGCCGGAGCCGAACGCCAGCCGGTGCGCGGGTTCCAGATACTGGAACGTCTCGTCCGGCCAGACGATGTAGGTGTGGGTGGCGACGATCCACAGCCGCACCGCCAGAGCCACCGACAGCACCAGCGCGAGCCCATACCGGCTGGCCCGCGCCGTGGCCGCCGGGTGGATCACGGAGCGGTGGGGCCGAGCCCACGCCCTGGCGAAAACACCGCATCCGGCGTGCGCCACAGCGTTGCGTCGCGCATCGCGCCCGCCAGCGCCTCGGCCATCGCGGCGACCAGCGTTTCGCCCTTCGCGGCGGTTGCCTTGCGCGGGTCGCCGCGCACGCCGCTGCCCGGCGCGCGCTCGGCGAAACTCCAGAAGCGCGAGACCGCCGGGCGGCCGGCGATGGCGCCGGGGGCCTGCGTTGCCGCCGCCTCCAGCTTCTCGGTGCGCACCAGATCGGGCGCGAGCGCCAGCATCACCGAGGTTTCCGCCTCGCACGCGTGCTGCACGCCGGTCTGCGCCTCCAGCACCGTGCGCTGCACGTCCGGGATCATCGCCCAGGGCATCGCGGCGGCGATGGGGAAGGCGAACTCATGCGCCAGTTCGCGGCACGCGACCGCCAGCGGATCGTTGTTGCCGCCGTGGCCGTTGACCACCAGCAGGCGGGCAAAGCCGATGGCGCGCAGGCTGCGCGCCACGCCGCGCAGCACGCCGTGCAGGCCGGCATAGTCCAG
Source organism: Pseudomonadota bacterium (assembly GCA_021808185.1). Lineage (GTDB taxonomy): Bacteria > Pseudomonadota > Alphaproteobacteria > Acetobacterales > Acetobacteraceae > CAJCJG01. The sequence goes on along the minus strand of JAKBCB010000064.1, from coordinate 19 downwards.
CGTGATGGTCCCGCCGAAC
>JAKBCB010000063.1 GCA_021808185.1 Pseudomonadota bacterium | reverse complement strand
GGCTGCGACCGAGGAACCTGCCACCGTCCCCGCCGCGCCGAACGCACCCCATGCCGGTGCCCCCGGCGCCGGCGGTGCCGGCCCGCGCCTGTGGCCCGCCCTGTCCGGCCTGAGCCGGGCGGGCGCCCAGGCACGCCGATAATGTTCCACGATAGCAATATTCACCGACGGCCCAATGGCATGAACCCGTCTCCCCACCCCGGCCAAAGCCGACGCGCATGAGCGCCATCGCCGCCTTCCTGCTCGCGTTCCCGGCGCTGTTCTCCATCGTCAACCCGGTCGGCTCGGCGTTCATCTTCGATTCCGCCACCAGCCACCTGCCGCACGACCAGCGCGCGCGGCTCGCCGGCCGGGTCGGGCTGTATTCGCTGTTCGTGATGCTGGGCGCGCTGTGGGGCGGCACGTATGTGCTGAACTTCTTCGGCGTCAGCATCGCCGCCCTGCGCATCGGCGGCGGCAGCGTCGTGGCGCTGAACGCCTGGAACCTGCTGACCGCGCCCGAGCATCGCGAGGCGCGCAAGCAGGAACAGGCGGCGCCGGAGGGGCAGGCCGCGATGGACATGGCGTTCTTCCCGCTGACCATGCCGTTCACCGCCGGGCCGGGCACGATCTCGGTCGCGGTCGCGCTGGGGGCGGAGCGGCCGGCGCATGGCCTCGCGCAGTTGTGGTTCTTCCTCGGCGTCAGCGGCGCGGCGGCGGCGATCGCGGCGATGGTGTGGGTGTTCTACCGCTCGGCGGACCGGGTGGCGGGCTGGCTCGGCACCTCGGCGCGGCGGTCGCTGTCGCGGCTGATGGCGTTCCTGCTGCTGTGCATCGGGGTGCAGATTCTCATCGGCGGCATCGAGGACATCGTCCTCAGCCTCAAGGGCATCGGCTGAGCCTCAGTGGGCGATGGCGCAGGCGTGGTCCTGCAATTCCTCGCCGGAGGCACGGTCGCCGAGCGGCACGTCCACCTGGTCGTCCAGCAGCACGAACCCGTCGTGCCCATCGGGGAAGGTCTCGGCCACCACGACCAGCGTGTGTGTGCGAATGCCGGCCGGGCCGACCGAGGGATCGCCGGCCAGCAGCCGGAACGGGTTCTCCGCCAAGTCCGCCCCGTCCACCCGCATCGCCCGGTACGGGTGCCCGTCCAGTGCCGTGCCGAGCGGCGCCCACGTGGTCCCGATGCTGCCCAGCCGGTCGCGCAACGCGGCGGCGACGGCGGGGGCGACGCAATCGACGTGGATGTGCAACTGATTCTGGCTGCGGCCGTACGGCGAGTTGATCGCGAGCGAGATATCGCCGCGCGGCAGGTCCTGCCCGATTTTGCCGAGAAAGTAGGACCGGGCCACCCAGGCGGCGGCGAAGAAATTGGGCGCATCCGGGGCCAGGATCGCCGGGTCTTCGATCCCAGTGATCTTCTCCGTCGGGATGACGAGGTATTGGCTCGCCCCGTCGCGATCCTTCAGTACCACCCAGCCACCCCCCTTGCCCGGCGGCAGCACCACCTCGGCGCAGGGTGCCGGGTCATGGGCGGCCAGGAAGCCCGGCACGCAGCGATCGTGCACGATCTTCCACAGCGCGTCGGGATCACCGGCCCGCGCCGCCCCCGCGGCCAGCAGCAACGCCGCGATGGCGAACAGGCGAACGAACAGGATCATGGCGGCGGCGCTCCCGGCTGAAGCGCCAGCGTGATCGGGCGGACGCGGCCGGGTCAAGCGCGGCTACCGCTCCAGTTCGGCGCCGAAGGAGTCGCGGATATGCGCGGCCAATGCGTCGGTCAGCGGCTGGCGCGCCTCGCGCGACTTGAGCAGCAGGATACCCGCATCCCCCAGCTTCGGCAGCGCCTCGCCCGCCGGCAGCACGCGCACGCCCGGTGGCACCGTCGTCACCGGCGAGATCGTCACCGCGAGCCCGGCCACCACCGGCGTCAGCGTGCCGGCCTGCGTCTCCGACGTGTAGGCGATGCGGTAGCGCCGCCCGGCCTCATCCAGCGCCCGCAGCGCCGCCTTGCGCCACGAACAGTCGCCGGCGGCGATGGCCAGCGGCAGCGGGTCCAGCCGGTGCGGCGAATGCTGCTCCGAGGTGATCCACATCAGCGGTCCGCGCCACAGCACATCCACCGGCCAGTTCGCCGGCTCATGCCCTTCGGAGGCGAGCGTCAGGTCCAGCTCGCCCGCCTTGACCTTCTCGATCAGCGGCGAGGAGCTTGAGCACGTCACATCGACATCGACCGAGGGATGCGTCTCGGCAAAGCGCTTCAGCACCATCGGCAGATAGCGCAGCGCGTAGTCGTCCGGCGTGCCGAGCCGGACGGTGCCGTGCATCTGCGGCGCGCGGAAGGTGCGCCAGATTTCCTCGTTCAGCGCCAGCACCTCGCGCGCGCGGTCGAGCAGATACCTGCCATGCGGCGTCAGCGACACCGCGCCGCCCTTGCCGCGCATCAGCACGCGCTGGCCGAGCAGCGTTTCCAGCCGCTGCACCTGCATGGAAACCGCCGATTGCGTGCGCCCGACACGCTCGGCGGCGCGGGTGAAGCTGCCTTCCTCCGCGATGTAGGCGAAGGCGCGCAGCAGATCGGGGTCGAGCCCGGCGGACATGTTCATGGATATCAGAATTGCTGATTGCATCCATCAACGCAATTCGTTTTCCTTATGGCGCCCGGCTCTCCATGTTCGCTGTCGAAGACGCCAAGCGCCAAGGAGCCCCGCCATGACCACCCTGACCCTCAGCCTGCCCCTCGGCCGGTTCGGCACCGGCTTCGGCAAAGCCGTGAGCGCGACGCTGGCGCATTGGCGCCACCTGCGGATGCTGGCGCGGACGCGGCGTATCGTCGCCGACATGGACGAGCACATGCTCGCCGATATCGGTGTCTCGCGCGCGCAGATCACGTTCGAGCTGGACCGCGCCCGCCGTCGCCGTCCGCTCGACTGACGGCCCCGTGATTGTCGGGCGCCGGCCCCGGGCCTAGGCTCGGGGCCGGCGAACCGGGGGGGAACAGAATCATGCTCAGTCGCGCGCAACGCGAGGAATACGCGAGCGTCGGCGCCATCGTCGTGCCGGATGTGCTCTCGCCCTCGGAAATCGCCCGCCTGCGCGCTGTCACCGACGAGTTCGTCGAGCGCGCGCGGGGCCTGACCACGCATGACGACGTGTTCGATCTGGAGGACAGCCACACCCCGGCGCAACCGCGCGTGCGCCGCATCAAGGCGCCGGACCGGCATCATCCGGAATATGCGGGGCTGGTGCGGCATCCGCGCATTGTCGAAGTCCTCACCGACCTCTGGGGGCCGAACGTGCGCTTCGATGCGGCCAAGCTGAACCTCAAGGCGGCCGGTTACGGCGCCGCCGTCGAGTGGCACCAGGACTGGGCTTTCTATCCCCACACCAACGACGACCTCGCCGCGGTCGGGGTGATGATGGACGACATGGCGCTGGAGAACGGGCCGCTCATGGTGCTGCCCGGCAGCCATCGCGGACCGGTGCACGACCATCACGCCGATGGGCGGTTCTGCGGGGCCATGGACCCGGCAACCTGTGGCGTGGATTTCTCCCGCGCGGTGCCGCTGACGGGCTCCGCTGGCGCGATCACGGTGCACCATGTCCGTGCGATCCACGGCTCGGCGCCGAACACCTCCAATCGCGACCGGCGCCTGCTGCTGTTCCAGTTCCGCGCGGCCGACGCGTGGCCGCTGCTTGGCTTCCCCGCCGGGATCGCGGCGTACGACGCGCTGATGGTGGCCGGGCACCCGACCGAGCCGCGCCTGGAACCGGTGCCGGTGCGTCTGCCGTTGCCGCCGGCGGAGCACCAGGGCTCGATCTACGAGAACCAGAAGGGTGCCGGCCGCCGCTATTTCGCCGAGCCGCTCGCCGCGCGGTAGCGCGTGCCGCGCGTCACATCCGCGCGCGAGGCTCGGCCGTAGAACAATCTCCGTCGCACCGATCCAAGCGCACCGGAGGCCCCGATGACCCACCCCGTGTTGAGCCGTTTCGTTCTCGCCGCTGGTCTTGCCGCCGTGGTTGCGACCGCCGCCGGCCATGCCCGGGCCGATGGGGCGGGTTTGCTGTCTACCGCGCAGGCGCAACCCGCCATCGCTGCCGCCGCCGCGCCGCCCACCACGAATACCGCGCCGGTGCCGCCCCCGGTGCGGGAGATCTTCGCCGTGGTGGGCGAAGGCTGGGGCTGAGCGGGGAACATGGTCATGGTGTTCCTGCTCTGCGGCCTGCTGCTGATCGTGGCATCGCTGGCCGGCGCGGTCCTGGACGGCGCCGCGCCGGGCCAGCGCGCGCCCGCTACGCCTTGCGCTCCCAACCGCGCGCCGTCTGCTGCCAGTAGGTAAGGGTGTGGCCTCCCTGCTTGGCCGCCTTCCAGCGTTGCCGCGCCGCCACCACGGCCGCCTCGTCGCGACCGTCGAACAGATCGAAAACCCGCTCGAACGTGTCGGCCCGTGCCGTCTGCGCGCCATCCAGCAGGAACAGGAAGCGTGCCCCGTTCGGCGCCGTGTCGTCGGTGGCGAGCCAGATCGGCTGCATCGGCGCCTGCCCGGCTGCCTTCGAGCCATGCGGCAGCCAGTCCGGATCGGCGGACAGCCACAGCGCCGTGTCCAGCGCCGCGACCCGCTCCTCGCTGCCGCACAGCACCAGCGCCCGCTGCCCGGCCGCGAGGGTTCGCCCCAGCAGCCTGGGCAGCGCCTCGTCCGGCCCGGTGCGGGTCAGGTGGTAGAAGCCGAAATCCGTCAAGCCGCTACCCCTCGAAGTGATCGGCCACCAGTTTGTCGAGCAGCCGCACCCCGTAAGCCGTCGCCCCCTTCGGTACCGTCGGCGCATCCTTCGACGACCACGCCATGCCGGCGATGTCCAGATGCGCCCAGGGTTTGCCGTTGACGAAGCGTTGCAGGAACTGCGCCGCCGTGATCGCGCCGGCCGGCCGGCCGCCCACGTGCTTCATGTCGGCGATATCACTTTTCAGGTGCTTGTCGTACGCCTCGCCCAGCGGCATCCGCCACAGCCGCTCCCCGCTCGCCTCGCCCGCCGCGTGCAGTTGCTGCGCCAGCGTGTCGTCGTTGGAGAAGAAGCCCGCCATCTCGTGCCCCAGCGAGATCATCATCGCCCCGGTCAGCGTGGCGAGGTCGATCATGAATCGCGGCTCGAACTTCTCCTGGCAGTACCAAAGCACGTCGGCGAGCACCATGCGGCCTTCCGCGTCGGTGTTGATGATCTCCACCGTCTGCCCGGAATAGGTTTTGACAACGTCGCCCGGCCGCTGGGCCGTCCCGCTGGGCATGTTTTCCACGAGGCCGACGAGTCCCACGGCGTCAACCTTCGCCTTGCGTCCGGCCAGCGCCGCCATCACGCCCACCACCGCGCCGGCGCCGGCCATGTCCCACTTCATGTCCTCCATGCCGGCCGCCGGCTTGATGCTGATGCCGCCGGAATCGAACGTCACACCCTTGCCGACAAAGGCGATCGGCCTGGTCTTTCCCCCCTTCTTGCCCTTGCCCTTGCCGCCGTGGTCGCCGGCGCCGTGCCAGTGCATCACGACCATGCGCGGCTCCTGCGCGCTGCCTTGCGACACGCCCAGCATCGCCCCGAACCCGAGCTTCGCCAGATCCTTCTGGCCGAACACCTCGACCTTCAACCCGAGCTTCTCCAGCGCCTCGATGCGCTCGGCGAATTCCGGCGGGGTGAGCACGTTCGGAGGCTCACTGACCAGATCGCGGGTGAGGAACACGCCATCGGCCACCGGCTTGAGCGTGTGCCACGCGGCCCCGGTCGCGGCCGGGTCGGCGACCAGCATCGTCAGCTCGGACAGGCGCGGCTTGTCCTCGGCCTTTTCGGTGGTGCGGTAGCGGTCGAACCGGTAGCTGCGCAGCACCGCGCCGAGTGCGAAGTGCGCGGCGAAGTTGGGGGTCAGCGCCTCGGCCGCGACCGCGACCGTGGCCTCCCGCCCGAGCAGCGCGATCCCGGCGCCGCCGGCCTCCTCGGCGACCAGCGGCGTCAGATCGGCAAGCTTGCCCAGCCCCACCGCGACCACGCGCGAAAGCCCGGCACCGGGGGCGAGGATGGTGACGGTCTGGCCCTTCCTACCCTTGAACTCGGCCGTTTCCAGCGCCCGGCTGATCGCGCCGCCGGTGGCCGCGTCGAGCCCGGCCCAGGCGGCGGCGGTCGCGCTCCCGCCTTCCTCCACCGGCAACAACAGCGCCCCCGATGACGGCAGGCTCGCGCGGGCAATGGTGACATCCAGCATGGGGCGGGAACTCCGGCTCGAAATGACGCGAAAATGTCGCGGGTGTCGGGGGAATGTAGCAGCGGGTGGCAGGCTTGCCAGTGCATAGGCTATGCACGCGAAGGTGACGGAGCGACCGACCCCGATGGACGATGCAGCCTTGCTCAATCTTGCCGCCGAACTGGCCAAGCAGGCCGGGGCCATCATCCTCGCCGTGCGCGCGCGCGGGTTCGATACGCGGCACAAATCGGACGCCTCTCCGGTGACTGAGGCCGACCACGCCGCCGAGGCGCTGATCGTCGCGGGCCTGCGCCGCGCCACGCCGGATATCCCGGTGGTGGCCGAGGAGGAAATGGCCGCGGGTCATGTGCCCGCGACGGCGGAGTGCATGTGGGTGGTCGATCCGCTCGACGGCACCAAGGAATTCGCGGCGCTGCGGGACGATTTCGCGGTCAATATCGGGCTGGTGCGCAACGGCCGCGCGGTGCTGGGCGTGGTCGGCGCGCCGGCGCAGGGGGAGTTGTACGGCGGCATCGTCGGCGTCGGCGCCTGGAAGCGCACCGCCGCGGGCGAGCGCCGCATCGCCGCCCGCGCGGTGCCGGAGGCGGGGCTGGATGTGATCGCCTCGCGCGCCCACGCCAATGACGAGCGGCTGTCGGCGTATCTCGCGGGGCGCAAGGTGCATTCGATCCTCAATGTCGGCTCGGCGCTGAAATTCTGCCGCGTTGCCGAGGGGCTGGCCGATCTGTATCCGCGCTTCGGCCGCACCATGGAATGGGACACCGCCGCCCCGCAGGCAGTGCTGGAAGCGGCGGGCGGTGCCGTGTGCGTCGCCGAGACCGGGGAGCCGCTGCGCTACGGCAAGCCGGGCTGGGACAACCCGCACTTCATCTGCACCGGCCTGCGTTGACCGAGATCCTCGCGGCCGACGCGGCCGGCATCGCCCGCGCGGCGGCGTTGCTGCGGGCCGGCCGGCTCGTCGCCTTCGGCACCGAGACGGTCTATGGCCTTGGCGCGGATGCCACCGACGCGCGCGCCGTGGCCTCGGTGTTCGAAGCCAAGGGCCGGCCGCGTTTCAACCCGCTGATCTGCCATTATGCCGATGCCGACGCGGCCTTCGCCCATGTCGAGGCCAGCGACGCCGCCCGGCTGCTGGCCGAGCGATTCTGGCCCGGACCGCTGACGCTGGTGCTGCCGCGCCGCGCCGCCTGCCCCGTGGCGCCGCTGGCCGGTGCGGGGCTCGACACGCTGGCGGTGCGGGTGCCGGCACATCCGGTGGCGCGCGCCCTGCTCCGCGCGGTGGACCGCCCGGTGGCCGCGCCCTCGGCCAATCGCTCGGGCCAGGTCAGCCCGACCACGGCCGCGCATGTGCTCGCGGGCCTCGGCGGGCGCATCGCGGCGGTGCTGGACAGCGGGCCGTGCGCGGTCGGCGTCGAATCCAGCGTGCTCGATCTGACCGGGCCGCGCCCGTTCCTGCTGCGACCGGGGGGTGTTTCACGGGAAACACTCGAAGCCGCGGTCGGCCCGGTCGGCCTCGGCATCACGCCGGCGGCGGAGCAGTCGGGCGGTTTGCGCTCGCCGGGCCTGCTGGTGTCGCACTACGCGCCGTCGCTGCCGGTGCGGCTCGACGCGGCCAAGGTCGCCGGGGACGAGGCGCTGCTGGCGTTCGGCCCGCCGCTGCCCGGCGCGGGCGCGGTGTTCCAGCTCAGCGCGGCCCGCGACACCACCGAGGCCGCCGCGAACCTGTTCTCCGCCCTGCGTGCGCTCGACGCGCAAGGGACAGCCCTCGGCCTGCGCGGCATCGCCGCGATGCCGGTCCCGAACGAGGGCCTCGGCCTTGCCATCAACGACCGGCTGCAACGCGCCGCGGCCCCGCGCCATTGAGGGCCGGCTTGTCCGGCCCCGTCCGGGTTCCTAGATTCCGGCCGGGCGCGGCGCCCGGACGGGGTGATGAACGCGGATGCGGGTGCTGATTTTCTGCCTTTCGGTGAATTTCTTTGGCACCGAGCGCCATGCCGTCGAACTCGCGAACGCGCTGGCGGAGGATCACGATGTGGCGATCCTGCTGCGGACGCGCCCCAGGGAATCCGACCGGCAGGCCGGCTACGATGCGCTCGTTGGCACCGTTTCGCCGCGCGTGCGGCAATTCGTCACCGGGCGCAAGGTGCCGCTGCTCGGCCTGCTGCGGGCCATGCTGCTGTTCCGCCCGCAGATCATCCACTCGCATCTGGAACGCTCGGTACGCTGGGCGCAGCGCCTTCCGTTCGGTCCACCGGTGATCGCCACCAACCATTGCGGCCATGTCCCGGAATACGATGCCTGCGACGGCCTGATCTGTCTGACCCCCGCGCAGGTGGCGCAACTGCCGCCAGGGCGTCGCGGCGCGGTGTTCCAGATCGGCAACTGGGTCTTGCCACGCCCGGGTGCCGATCGCGCCGCCGCGCGCCGCGCGCTCGGCCTCGCGCCGGACGATTTCGTGATCGGCAGCGTCGGCCGCCTCGACCCGGTGAAGGAGTTTCCGGCGCTGGTGGAAGCCTTCATGGCCGCCGACCTCCCCGGCACCAGGCTGGTGATCGTCGGTACCGGCGTGGGCGAGGCCGCGCTCCGCGCCCAGGCGCAAGGGAGTGGGGGGCGGGTGGTCGTGGCCGGCTTCCGCCGCGACGTGCGCGACCTGTATCCGGCGTTTGATCTGTTCGTGCTGAATTCGTCGGACGAGCCGTTCGGCCTCGTGCTGCTGGAGGCGCTCGATGCCGGGGTGCCGGTCATCGCGACCGCCACGGACGGCGCGCGCGCCATCGCCGAGCAGGCGCCGCTGCATCTGGTGCCGATCGGTGACCGGGCCGCCCTGGTGGCGGCGCTACGCGCAGGACGGGCGGGGAAGCTGCCGGCGGCGCCCCAGGGGGCAGAGCCGTTCCGCGTCGGCGCGGTGCTGCCGCGCATCGTGCAGGCCTATCGCGAGGTGATCGCCCGCCGCCGCAAATCCGTGTCGTACGCCAGCACGATCCCCAGCACGACCCACACATAGAGCCAGGGCGGCAGCACATCGACCACGACCGGGCCGATGTCCACGGCGCCGACCACCAGCAGGAACGCCAGCGGCACCAGCGGCAGCAACTCCCCGCGCTGGCGCCAGACCCGCAGCGCCACCAGCATCGCCAGCGCCAGCACCGCGACCCACAGCGCGCAGCCCACGACACCGCCGTAGAATGCCTGGGCGAGGAACATATTGTGCGCGTGGATGCCGATCTCGCCGCCCTCCAGCGGTACCAGATCGGGCGTCGTGGCGCCGTGCCCGAACCAGGGGTGCCGCGCGATGCGTTGCAGGTTGACCGACCAGATGTGCAGGCGCAGGGAATCCCCGCGCGCGATTTCGGTGCGCAGCCAGTCGCGCCCCAGCAGCGCCACCGCCCCGGCCGCGACCGCGACGCAGCCGAACACGGCGGCGATGGCGCGCGCGGCGTGCCGCTTGCCGGCCCGCCGTAGCACCAGGGCCGCGGTCAGTACCAAGCCGCCGATATATCCAGCCAGGGCCGCGCGGCTGCCGGTGGCGATCAGCAGCGCACACAGCGGCGCCTGACCCGCGAGCAAGACCAGCGACGGCACGCCTGGCCCGGAGAACACGGCGGCGAGCCCGAGCAGCGCCACCGCGCCGGCGATCGTCGCGGTGAAATTGGAATTGGCGTGTGCCCCGAAGCCGGTGAACCGCCCGCAATCGACGCAGCCATGAAAGAAGTCGGCCACCGCGTAGATCGCCACCGCCGCCGCGAACAGCAGCACGCCCTGCAACACCAGCCGCAGGAACGGCAGGCTGGCCTCGCCGATCGCGCAACAGATCAACAGGAAATACTCGATCCAGAACGCCCGGCGCAATTCGTCGCCCACGGTCAGCCAATGGTCCGACCACAACGCGCTAAGTCCAGAATACACCAGAAAGGCGGTCAGCGCCCAGAACAGCGCGCCACCGGCCAGCCGCCGCGTGGCATGGACCACGGCCGGCAATGCCAGCGGGATCCCGATGTAGAACAGCCAGCGTTGTTCCCACTCGCCCGGCAGCAGGCTGAACCCGGCGCAGAACACCCCGAACCAGAGAGTGACGATGCGCTGGTACAGTTGCGTGCGCGCGAGCGCCCAGACCGGCGCCAACGTTTCGCGGAGGCCCGGCCTGTGCCGGGGCCATGCCGCCACGCCCGTCCCGCGCGCTACCGTCATTCGACCAACTACGCTTTGCGCCCTGATAGCAAAAGATAACGCGCGCGCCGAGACGATGTCCACCACGCCCCGATTCCCGCGCCCGCTCAGAACAGACCTTCGATCGCGCCGTCCGCGCCGAGGTGGATCGCCTCCGCTGCCGGCACGCGCGGCAGGCCGGGCATGGTCATCACGTCGCCCGCCAGCGCCACCACGAACCCCGCCCCGGCCGAAAGCCGCACCTCGCGCACTGGCAGCACATGCCCCTCCGGCGCGCCGAGCCGGGTCGGGTCGGCGGAGAAGCTGTACTGCGTCTTGGCGATACAGACGGGCGCGCCGGCGAACCCCGCGCGCTCGAACCCCTCTAGCCGCCGCTCCACGCCCGTGGCGAACGCCACGTCCGCCGCGCGATAGATGCGGGTCGCGATCGTGCGGATCTTTTCCGCCAGCGGCATCTCGGCCGGGTACAGCGGCCGGAAATCGGCGGTGTCGCCGTCGATCAGGGCGGACACCTCGCGCGCGAGGTCGGCGGCACCGGCCGCGCCGTCCGCCCAGTGCGAGCACGGCACGACGCGCACCCCCAGCGCCGCCATCGCCGTCCGCACCGCCTCGATCTCGGCGGCCGTGTCGCCGCTGAAGCGGTTCAGCGCCACCACCACCGGCAGGCCGAATTGCTTCATGTTCTCTACGTGCCGCGCGAGGTTGACCACCCCGCGCGTCACCGCCGGCACGTCCTGCGGCCCCAGCGCCGACTTGGCCACGCCGCCGTGCATCTTCAGCGCCCGCACGGTTGCCACCACCACGGCGCAGGCCGGCGTCAGGCCGGCCATGCGGCATTTGATGTCGAGGAATTTCTCCCCGCCCAGATCGGCGCCGAACCCCGCCTCCGTCACCACCACGCCGGCCAGCTTCAGCCCCAGCCGCGTGGCCATCACCGAGTTGCAGCCATGCGCGATGTTGGCGAACGGGCCGCCATGCACCAGCGCGGGCGAGCCCGCCAGCGTCTGCACGAGGTTGGGCATCAGCGCGTCGCGCAGCAGCGCCGCCATCGCGCCCACCGCGCCCAGGTCCGCCGCGGTGACGAACCCGCCCTCCCGCCGCGTGGCGACCGCCATGCGGCCGAGGCGCGCCTGCAAATCCTCCAGGTCGCGTGCCAGGCAGAACACCGCCATCACCTCGGAGGCGACGGTGATGTCGAAGCCGTCCTCGCGCGGCACCCCGTTCGCCGGGCCGCCGAGGCCCACGACAAGCTGCCGCAGCGCCCGGTCGTTCATGTCCAGCGCCCGGCGCCAGGTGATCCGGCGCGGGTCGATGCCGAGCTTGTTGCCCCAGTACATGTGATTGTCGAGCAGGGCGGCGAGCAGGTTGTTGGCGGTGGTGATGGCGTGGAAGTCGCCGGTGAAGTGCAGGTTGATCTCGTCCATCGGCGCCACCTGCGCCCAGCCGCCGCCGGTGGCCCCGCCCTTGACGCCGAAACACGGGCCGAGGCTCGGCTCGCGCAGGCAGATCATGGTGTTCCTGCCCGCCGCGTTCAGCGCGTCGCCGAGGCCGATGGTGGTGGTGGTCTTGCCCTCGCCCGCCGGCGTCGGGCTGATGCCCGTGACCAGCACCAGCGCCCCGTCCGGACGGTCCCGCACCGAGCGGATGAAATCGAAATCGACCTTCGCCTTGTGCCGCCCGTACGGCAGCAACGCGCCCTTCGGAATCCCCGCGCGCGCGCCGAT
>JAKBCB010000062.1 GCA_021808185.1 Pseudomonadota bacterium | reverse complement strand
TACTGGTGCTCCATCGCGAGCACCGGCAGTTCGAGGCCGACCATCCGCCCGACCTCACGCGCCCACAGACCGCCGCAATTGACGACGTGTTCGGCGACGATGTTGCCCTGGTTGGTCACGATGTCCCAGCCGCCATCGGCGCGCTGCGACAGGCTCTCGACCTTGGTCTTGCGGTAGATCTCCGCGCCCTGCTTGGTGGCGGCCTTGGCATAGGCGTAGGTGGTGCCGGACGGATCGAGATGGCCTTCCAGCGGATCGTACAGCGCGCCGACGAAATACTTCTTGTCCAGCAGCGGCATCCGCCGTGCCGCCTCGTCGATGCTGACGACATGCGCGTCCAGCCCGAGATAGCGGCTGCGCGCTTCGGCCATGCGGATCCAGTCCATCCGCTCCGGCGTGCCGGCCAGCACGAGGCCACCCGGCAGATGCACGCCGCAGGACTGGCCGGAGATTTCCTCGATCTCCTTGTACAGCTCGATGGTGTATTTCTGCAGCTTGGCGACGTTGGGATCGCCGTTCAGTGTGTGCATCCCGCCGGCGGCGTGCCAGGTGGAGCCGCAGGTCAGCTCGTCGCGCTCCAGCAGCACCACGTCTTTCCAGCCGAACTTGGTCAGGTGGTACAGCACGCTGCACCCCACCACGCCGCCGCCGATCACCGCGACCTGAACATGCGATTTCATCGAGTCATATCCTTCAGTGTTGGCATCGCCGTCACGCGAGGGCGGAGACGGCCTTGCGGAACCATTCGAGCAGGAAGGCGGCGAACGGGCGTTCCGCGTGCAGGCGGAAGCCGTCGCCATGAGGGTAAAGAACGACTTTCACGCCGGCGAAAACCGTCTGCGCGCAGCGCCCGCGCGCCAGGATGTCCCCATGCGGATCGAGCGTGCAGCCGGCGGAGATGATCTCGCTGGCGCGGGGGCCGGAGATGTCGAACACGACCAGCCCATCCGTCACGTCCGAAACGAAGCGGCCTTGCGGCTGCGCGCGCGCGCCCTCGTACACCACCAGCGTGCGGTCGGGTGCCAGCCACAGGCTATAGGGATCGGTTTGCACCAGCGCATTCGGCGCGAGCGGCGGTGCGCCGGTGACGAGGAACTGGGCCGCCGGGTCGAGGACGCGCACGCGGGCTCCCTCGCCGCGCGCCGCCGGGTCGTCGGCGCCGATCTGCTCGCGCGCGCTCAGGCGCGTCAGACTATCCATGCAGCTTCTCCCCCGCCGGATCGTGAAACACGGGCGAGACCACGCGCGCGCGCATCGTCTGGCCGAGGTGGAACAGCTCGACCTCGCCGCCGCTTTCGATCAGTGAGCGCCCGCGCGCGATCATCCCGAGGGCGATGGACCGCCCCAGTGCCGGCGAGTGGCACGCGCTCGTCACCCAGCCGAGCGAGCGCATGCCGTCCGCGCGCCGTTCGATCGCGTGCGCGCCCGGATGCGGCACCGCGTTCGGGTCGAGCGGCAGCAGACCGACGAATTGCCGGCGATCCGGCCGTACCGCGTCCGGTGTGAGCAGCGAACGCCTGCCGACGAAATCGACCTTCTTGGCGCGCAGCGGTCCCGCCATGCCGAGGTCGTCCGGCAGAGTCATGCCGTCGGTGTCCGTGCCGATCAGGATATAGCCCTTCTCGGCGCGCAGCACCGACAGGGCTTCGATGCCGTACGGCGTGATCCCGAAATCGCCGCCCGCCTGCATCAGGCGCCGCCACAGCGCCGGGCCGTACCCGGCTGGCACGGAAACTTCGTAGCTGCGCTCTCCGGTAAAGCTGACGCGCGCGATGCGCCCCGCGATGCCCAGAATGGTGCCATCGGCAAACGTCATGTGCGGCAGCGCGTCGGCGGCGATGTCGATGCCGGTCAGCGGCGACAGCATGTCACGCGCGCGTGGGCCGCTGACGGCGAAGGTCGCCCACGCGCCGGTGACATCGTGGAACGCCACGCGCATCGTCGGATATTCGGTCTGGTGCCATGCCTCCAGCATCGCCAGCACGCCGGCGGTGTGCGAGGACGACGGGGAGAGCTGATAGCGCTCCGGCCCGACACGGGCCACCACGCCGTCGTCGTACACCACGCCGTTTTCGCGCAGCAGCAGCACATAGCGCAGCCGCCCCGGCTTCAGGTTGGCGAGGTCGTTGTAGTAGAGCAGGTTGAGGAACGCGGCCGCGTCCGGGCCATCCACCACGATCTTGCCCAGGCTCGATCCATCGAACAGCCCGACACCCTGGCGCACGGCGGCGGCTTCGCGCTGGATTGCCTGTGCCGGCGTCTCGCTTGCGCGCGTGTAGCAGGCCGGGCGCCACCAGCCGCCATATTCGCGCATCTCGGCGCCGCGTTCGACATGCTCGGCGTGCGCCGGCAGGTGCCGCCACGGCGCGTACAATGCTCCATGACGCATCCCCGCGAGCGCCCCCAGCGTGACCGGCGTATAGGGCGGGCGGAACGTCGTCGTCCCCACCTCGGGGATTCGTCGCCCGGTGGCATCGGCGAGGATGGCGAGGCCGTTGACGTTGCTGGTCTTGCCCTGATCGGTCGCCATGCCAAGCGTGGTGTAGCGTTTCAGGTGCTCGACCGAGCTGTAGTTCTCGCGCGCGGCGAGGCGGACATCCTTGACGGCGACATCGTTTTGCAGATCGAGCCATTGGCGGGCGCCCTTGATCGGCACGCACCAATACGGCTGGATCGGGTCGGACGCGGGCAGGCGCGGCGTCGTGGGTGCCGGGATGGCGACGCCGCGATCGAGCGCCGAAGCGGCGGCGACACCCGCGCGATGTCCCGAGGCGAGCGCGCCGGCCAGCGTCTGCTCCCCGGTCATCGCGCCCGCCAGGCTCTGGCCGGTAACGGCGGCGACCGGAAGGAACATCGCGGACGCATCGTCCCAGCGCAATTTCCCGCGCGACTGGCTGTGCAGATGCACGGCGGGCGCGTGGCCGCCGGAGACCAGCACCGCGCCGGCCGGCACGCGCAGCGTCGCGGCGCGCGCGCTGGTGGCGTCCGCCGGGCCGATATCGACGAGCCGCACGCCGTCGCGCCCGATCGTGTGCAGCACGACGCTGCCCGGCAGGACGCGGATGCCCGCGTCGATCGCCGCGTGCGCGATGGCGGGCGGCGCTGGCCGCACATCGGCGACGGTCACTGTCGCGCCAGCATCCCGCAACGCCAGCGCCGCCGTGTAGGCGGAGTCGTTGTTGGTGGCGACCACGATCTCGTCGGCGACGAGGACAGAATATTGCCGCAGGTATTGCAGCGCGGCCGAGGCGAGCATCACGCCGGGGCGGTCGTTGTGCGGAAACACCAGCGGCCGCTCGATACTGCCAGTCGCCAGCACCGCGTGGCGCGCGCGGACCGTCCATAGGCGATCTTCCGCCCAGCCGGCGGGGGCGGCGCCGCGCCGCTCCAGAAGGCCGAAGCTGCCGTCGTCGTACGCGCCGAACACGGTGGTGTCGGGCAACAGGCGCACGCCCGCGCCGGCGAGGTCGCGCACCGTCGCCGCCGCCCAGGCCATGCCCGACTGGTCGTCGATGGTGGCGTCCTGCCATAGCAGCGAGCCACCGAATTCCCTGCGGTCGTCAGCCAGAAGCACCGAAAGCCCGGCCGATGCCGCCGCCCGCGCCGCCGCGAGCCCGGCCGGGCCGCCACCGACGATCAGGACATCGGCATGTGCGTGCCGTGCCTCGTACTGCCGTGTATCGGGCGCGCCGCCGCGCAGGCGGCCGAGGCCCGCCATCTCGCGGATGCGCGGCTCGTAGCGATGCCAGTTCGGGAAGAACGTCTTGTAGTAGAATCCGGCGGGGAGAAACCGCTGCAACAGGTCGATGCCGCGATAGATGTCGCGGTCCACATCCGGCCGCGCGTTCACCCCGCGCGCTGCCATGCCCGCGCGCAGCGCCACCGTGGTCGCCCGCGCGTTCGGGTCGTGATGCCCGTTCCATTGCAGATCGAGGATCGCGTTCGGTTCCTCGACCCAGGCGGCGAAAATTCCGCGGGCGCGGTGATACTTGAAGCCGCGGCCGACAACCTTCACCCCGTTCGCCAGCAGCGCCGAGGCCAGCGTGTCGCCGGCAAAGCCGGACAGTTTCGCGCCGTGCCAGGTGAACGGCAGCACGCTCGCGCGGTCGATGCGCCCACCTTCGGCCAGCCTACGCGCGGTCATGCCGCGCCCCCCGGCTTGCGGGCGGACAGCACGGCGTGGGTGAGCGTATCGCGCTCCATCACGAACCACTGGCCACAGCCGCCGGAGTGGCACCAGATTTCCGTGTGCGGACCTTTGTCGTTGTCGCGGAAATAGAGGTAATCGGCCCACTCGGCGTCGGAGACGCGCTCGGCCGGGACCGGCCGAGCGACCGGCTCGCCCCCGAAAGAGAATTCCGGCTCGTCGCGCGGGCCGCACCAGGGGCAGGGGATCAGCAGCATGTCGTGTGCCTCAGTGCGAGATGCCGGCGCCGGCGGCTTCATCGATGAAGGCGCCAGTGTGGAAGCGGGAAATATCGAACGGGGCGGAGATCGGGTGGTGGCCGCCCGTCGCCATGGAGTGCGCCAGGAAATAGCCGCCCGCCGGCGTCGCCTTGAACCCGCCGGTGCCCCAGCCGGTATTGAGGTGCAGGTTGCCGACCGGCGATGGGCCGAGGATCGGGCTGTAGTCCCACGGCACATCGACGATGCCGGCCCATTGCCGCAACATGCGCAGGCCGCGAAACAGCGGAAAAATCTCCAGCATTCCGGCGACCACGCCCTGCGTGACAGGCAGATTGCCGCGCTGCGCGTAGGACGGATACAAATCCAGCCCGGCGCCGAACACCAGTTCGCCCTTGTCGGACTGGCTGACATACATCCCGGTCGCCCACGACATCGCAACCGTATCCAGCACCGGCTTGATCGGCTCGCTGACCATCGCCTGCAACGCGTAGCTGGTCAGCGGCAAGCGGAACCCGGCCTTTTTCGCCAGCACGCCGTTGTGCCCGGACGCGCTGAGCCCGAACGCGCCGGCCGATACCGGGCCGAGCGAGGTTTCCAACCCGACGACACGTCCGCCCTCGATACGGAAGTCGCGAACCTCGCAGTTCTGCACGATGTCCACGCCCAGCGCGTCGGCCGCCCGCGCGTAGCCCCAGGCCACCGCGTCGTGCCGCGCCACGCCGCCGCGCCGCTGGGTGAACCCGCCCATGATCGGGTAGCGCGCATCGGGGGAGAAATTCGCCATCGGCAGTTCGGAGCGCACCTGTTGCGCGTCCAGCAGCTCCACGTCGATGCCGTTGACCAGCATCGCGTTCACGTTGCGCGCCATCATCTCCATCTGATGATCGGAATGCCCGATGTTCATGATGCCGCGCTGCGACAGCATGATGTTGTAGTTCAGCTCCTCGGAAAGCTGCTCGTACTGGCGCAGCGCGAAGTCGAACAGCGCCACGCTTTCGGGAAAGAAGTAGTTGGAGCGGACAATGGTGGTGTTGCGCCCGGTGTTGCCGCCGCCGATCCAACCGCGCTCCAGCACCGCCACGCGGCGGATGCCGTGCACTTTCGCGAGATAGTAGGCGCAGGCAAGCCCATGCCCGCCGCCGCCGATCACCACGGCATCGTAGCTGGGCTTGAGGTCCGGCGAGCGCCATGCCTGGGGCCAACCTTCGTGGCCGGCAAGCCCCTGGCGCAGCAGCGAGAGCGAGGAATAGCGCATGTCAGTCCCTGGGCGGTGGGTTCTGTTCGTGCAGCACGGCCTGCCACACCGCGTCCGTGGCGCCGGGGTAGCGCAGCGCCGACGCGGCGGGCGAGATCAGTTCGGCCTGCCGCGAGGGGGCTGCGGCGGCGGGAACGAAGCGCCCGCGCAACTCGCGCGGCACTTCGCCGCGCAGCAGCATCCGCGCCGAGGTGAACACACCCAGCACGGCCAGCACGACGGCGAGATACGCGAACAGCCCGGCGGGACCGACGCGGCCCATCACCAGCCCGGCGAGACCCGGCCCGACCGTCGAGCCGAGCGACCAGGTGAACAGCAGCCCGCCACTGGCCGCCACATAGTCGCCGCGCTCCATCCGGTCGTTGGTCTGCCCGGCACCGAGGCCGTAGAGCGGCGCCGTCATGCCGGCGAGGCAGAACCCCAGCACCATCGCGACCGAGAGCGACACGCCGCCGAACAACGCCAGCGCGATGGCGAGCAGGAACCCGACACCGACCGAGGCCAGCATGACGGGCCGGCGGCCCAGCCGGTCGGAGACCACGCCCACCGGGTACTGCACCAGCAGCCCCGCGACCATCGCGGCGGATATGAAAGCGGCCACCGATTCGCTGCCGTAATTCTGCCGTTGCAGATACACCGGCACCAGCGAGTAGTACGCGCCGTTGATCAGCCCCGAGCACAGGCAGCACATCACGCCCACCGGCGAGGCGCGGTACAGCCGGCCGAGCGCGAAATGCGCCTGCGGGTGCACTGTCGGGTTGGTCTGCCGGGTCAGCGCCATCGGCAGCACGGCGGTGGCGAAGGCGATCCCCACCAGCACGAACATCGACGGCGCCGCCGTGACCACGCTCAGCACCAGCGGGCCGAGCGCGCTGGCGCCCCAGGAGGCGACCAGATAGGCGCCGAAGGTCCGCCCGCGCGTGGAGGGGTCGGAGCGGTCGTTGAGCCAGCTTTCCACCACCAGGAACATGCCCGAACTGGCGAACCCGATCAGCAGCCGCAGCCCCGCCACCTGCCAGGCGACGGCAGAGAACACCAGCAGCAGCGCCGCGTCGGCCGCCACGGCGGCGAACACCGCGAAGGTGCGGATATGCCCCACCCGCATCACGATCCGGTCGCTCAGCAGCGCCCCGGCCAGGAACCCGACACAATAGCCCGAGGCGACCATGCCGATCTCGGGCGAGGAGGCGCCGACGCGCAGCAGCAGCAGGGGAATGAGCGGAGTCATGATCCCAAGCGCGATCTGGGCGCTGATCAGGCCAAGCAGCACCGGCGCGATCGGACCAAGACGGAACGGCATGGCCCATCATGCCCCGGCCCGCCGCGTCGCGTGCATCCTATTTTGTCATGTTGGGATGCGGATTTCGGATGATTCGCGCCGTGCGAGCCCGCTTTTTCGGCCGCGGGTTCCGCGCCATGGTGCCGCCCGATCCGCGCGGCGCCCCGCCGGCGGCGATCATCGGAATGGACCCGATACAATGCGCGGCTTCGTGCCCCCCGCCATCACCCGGGCCAAGGGCGCCCCCTCCGCCGCCGCGCTGCCCGCCGCGTCCGCGCGGCTGTCGCGCGGGGCGGGCGTAAAAGTGTCGCTGGTCGGCGAGGGCTATGACATCATCACCGTTCTGACCCAGGCGTGACCGACATGCTCATCACCTCCATCGAGATCACCCATCACCGCCTGCGCTTCGAGCCGCCGTTCCGCGCGAGCTGGGACAGCAAGCCGCGCCATCACTGGGATGCGACCATCGTGCGCGTGCACACCGACGCCGGCATCACCGGCATCGGCTCGGGCGACCTGATGCTTGGCTTCGCCGGGCACGAGCACCTGTTCGTGGGCCGCGATCCGCTCGCCATCGAGCGGCATTATCGCACGCTCAACCATATCAATTTTCATTACGGCCGCTGCTGGCCGCTCGATCTGGCGCTGTGGGATCTGGCCGGCAAGGCGGCGGGGATGCCGTGCTGGAAGCTGCTGGGCGGGCTGTCGGACCGCGTGCGCGCCTATGCGTCTTCCGGCACGCTGCGCGACGCGGGGGCGATGGCGGAGGCGGCGGAGCGCTATCTGGCGGACGGGTTCCCCGCGCTGAAAATCCGCTTCCAGCGCGGCGACTGGCGTGACGACATCCGTGCGCTGGAGGCGGTGCGCGCGCGCGTCGGCGACAAGCTTGAGCTGATGGTCGATTGCAACCAGGGTTGGCGTTTGCCGCAGGACACCTACGCGCCCTGGAGCCTGAAGGACGCGGTGACGGTGGCGCGCCATCTGGAGCGCCTGGGCGTGTATTGGATGGAGGAGCCGCTGCATCGCGGCGACCGGGAGGGGATGCGCCGACTGCGCCAGATGGTCGATGTCCGCGTCGCCGGCGGCGAGATGACCCGCGAACTGTACGAGTTCCGCGACCTCATCACCGACGGATGCCTCGACGTGCTGCAACCGGACGCGGCGCTGGTCGGCGGCATCACCGGGCTGCGGCGGGTGGCGCTGATGGCGCAGGAGCACAATCTGGTGTTCACCCCGCATACCTGGGGCAACGGCATCGGGCTTGTCGCCAATGCGCATTTGACCGTCGGTCTGTGCGATGCGCCGTATCTCGAATTCCCCTACGATCCGCCGGAATGGGATCTGGACCGTCGCGACTACATGATGGCCGAGCCGTGCCGCGTGGACGCGCAGGGCTGGATCGTGCTGTCCGACGCGCCGGGCATGGGATACGCGCTCGATGAGGCACGGCTGGCGGCGACGCGGATCGCCTGACCGGGTGGGAGGTGCCGTGCCGATGATCGACCGTCGCTGGCTTCCGCTCAATGCTCTGCGCGCCTTCGAGCAGGTCGGGCGGCACCTGAGCTTCACCGCCGCCGCCTCTGCCCTGAGCGTGTCGCAGAGCGCCGTCTCGCGCCATGTGATCGCGCTGGAGGGCCTGCTGGGCGTGCAGTTGTTCGAGCGCAAGCCGGGCGCCTTCGCGCTGACCGACGCGGGGGCGGCGCTGTTGCCGGTGGTGCGCAAATCCTTCGACCGCATCGAGCAGTCGCTCAACGACATCGTCAACGAGGGGGGCGCGCGCACACGCTCGTTGCGGGTGCAGTTGCCGCCGACGTTCGCGCACCTGCTCGCGGTGCCGATCCTGCGCGACTTCCGCAGGGTCTGCCCCGATGTGATCCTGGATATCGAGAGCGCGCACAATGTCGGCCTGCCGGCGCGCGACACCGATGCCGCCGTCATCTACGCCAAGCCGCAGGTGAGCGACCGCGTTTCCAACCTGCTGTGGATGGAGCGGCTGACGCCGATGTGCCACCCGGAGGTGGCGGCGCGCGCGCAGGGGCGCGACTTCGCCGCGTTCCTCGCGGACGCCGAGCTGCTGCATGGCAAGCTGGAGAACGAGCCGCGCAACCGCATGTGGCACATGCTGGTGCGCCAGGCCGGGCTTGCGATGGACACCGAGCGCGGCCTGGTGTTCGACACCACGGCGCTCGCCGCGCAATACGCGCTGTCCGGCGAGGGCGTGGCCCTGCTCGATACGCGCATGTTCGCCGCCGATATCGAGGCCGGGCGTCTGGTGGCGCCGTACGACATCGTGCTGGAAGCCGGCTATGGCTACTACCTGACGATCCATCCCGAGGATCTGTCGGACCCCGCGATCGCGCGGTATCGCAGTTGGATGGTCGAGCGCTTCGGGTCGGACGCGACCGTGCCGGCAGGTGGGCAGCCCTTGCGGGTCGTGGCCCAGGCGGTGGCCCCGCGCGGCTGAGCGAGGCTTGACGCCCCTACGCCAGCGGTGGGACGAATGGCGCGGGAAACGCCGCCCGGGCATACCGGCCGGCCAGGGAAGGTCCGAGCCGCCATCATGACCGCCACGCTCCACACCATCGCGCGCCAAGCCGCCGCGCCCGCGCCATGACCCGCGTGCATCTGTCCCGCGCGCTGTTCGGCGAGCGCGAGCGGGTGTTTCTTGAATCCGACGGTATCCAGGTGTCGCTGTTCCGCTACGACACCGGCATCGAGGCCGTGCGCATCGCCAACACGCTCGGCTATGTCGTGGTGCTGCCGTATCTCGGCCAGATGGTCTGGGATGTGAGCTTCGCCGGCGTGCGCATGACCATGGGCAGCATGTTCGCCGCGCCGCGTCCGGCCACGATGATTGCCGACACGTATGGCTGCTTCGCCTTCCACAGCGGCCTGCTGCGCAACGGCAATCCGGGGCCGCAGGATACGCACGCGCCGCATGGCGAGATGCCGTGCGCCACCATGGACTCCGCCGCCATCGTGCTCGGCGCGGATGACGAGGGGGCGTTCGTGCGGCTGACCGGCGAGCGGGAATACGTGCGGGGCTTCGGCGCGCACTACCTCGCGCATCCCTCGGTGACATTGCGCCCGGGATCGTCGCTATTCGACATCGCGATGAGTGTGACCAACGCCGGCGGCGCGGCGATGGACCTGATGTACATGTGCCATGTCAATCCGGTGTTCGTGGAGGACGCGCGCATCGTGCAGGCGGCGGCATGGACGCCGGATTCGGTCGTGGCCCGCACCGCCATTCCACCGCACATCGCAGCGACCCCCGAATACGTGGCATTGATCGCCGATCTCGCCGCCGAGCCGGCGCGCATGGAGATCCTCGATCCGGCGCTGCCGTTCGATCCCGAGCAGGTCTTTTATCTCCGCAACCTGCGCACCGACGCGGCCGGGCAGACGCATCTGATGCTGCGCCGGCCGGAGGGCGACGGGTTCCTGATGTCCTACCGCCCGGAGGATTTTCCGCAAACGGTGCGCTGGCTGATGCGCAACCCCGACGTGAGCGTGGCCGCGTTCGCCCTGCCGGCGACCTGCTTGCCGGAGGGCTACACGGCGGAACAGCGCGCCGGCCGCGTGCAGTCGCTGGCGCCTGGGGCGACACGGGCGTTTCGCGTGCGCACGGGCTATCTCGACAACGCGGCGGCCGAGGCCGCGCACCACATGATTCGGAGTCTTTGAGCCATGGCGCGCATCGCCGTCGTCGGCAGCAACATGACTGACCTCGTCACCTACATCACGCGCATGCCGGCGCGCGGCGAGACGCTGGAGGCGCCGCGTTTCGAGATCGGGCCGGGCGGCAAGGGTGCGAACCAGGCCGTCGCCGCGGCCCGCCTCGGGTCCGAGGTGCTGATGGTCAGCAAGGTCGGCGACGACGTGTTCGGCCGCAACACGCTGGCCAACTTCGCCGAGCAGGGCGTGGATGCGCGCCATGTCGGCGTCGTCGCGGGCGTTTCCAGCGGTGTCGCGCCGATCTTCGTCGAGCCGTCGGGCGAGAATTCCATCCTCATCATCAAGGGCGCCAACAACCATCTGCGGCCGGCCGACGTGGACGCGGCGGCGGCGGATCTGCTGCGCTGCGACCTGATCCTTCTGCAACTCGAAGTGCCGCTGGAGACGATCTATCACACCGTCGCGCTTGCGACGGCGCACGGCAGGCGCGTGGTGCTGAATCCGGCCCCGGCGACGCGGGAGCTCGATCTGGCCAAGCTGCGCGACGTGGCGTTCTTCACCCCCAATCGCGGTGAGCTTGCCCTGCTCACCGGGATGCCGACGGAGACGCTGGCGCAGATCGAGGCCGCGGCCCGGACGCTGCTGGACCGCGGCATCCGCACCGTGATCGCCACGCTTGGCCACGACGGCGTGCTGCTCGTCACCCCCGAGGGCGCGACGCATGTGCCCACGGTCGAGGTGACGCCGGTGGACACGACCGGCGCGGGCGATGCGTTCATCGGCAGCTTCGCGCATTTCCTCGCCGGCGGCGCGGACGTGAAGCAGGCGCTGCACTGGGCGGTGCGCTACGCGGCACATTCCGTGACCGGGCGCGGCACGCAGCGATCCTACGGCGACATGGCCGCGTTCCGCGCCTTCTGCGCGACGGTGCCGGGGGGCGTGCCATGACGTTCGGGCTTGCCGGAAAGATCGTGCTGGTGACGGGCGCCAGCACGGGCATCGGCGCCGCCGTGGCAGCCGGCTTCGGCGCGGCGGGCGCGCGCGTTTGCGTGCACTACAACAGCAGCGCCAAGGACGCCGAGGCTGTCGTCGCGGCGATCCGCGCGCATGGCGCCGAGGCGTGGGCCGAGCAGGCCGATCTCGGCACGCCGGGCAATGCCGCGGCCCTGGTTGCGCGCGTTGCCGCCCATGCCGGCGGACTCGATGTGCTGGTCAACAATGCCGGCCATATCCTCGGCCGCGTGCCGTTCGCTGACTCGGACGAGGCGCTGTACCGGCGGCTGATCGACCTCAATCTGACCTCGGTCGTCGAAGCCTGCCGTGCCGCGCTGCCGCTGTTGCGCGCGCGGGGCGGCGGCGCGATCATCAACACCACCTCGGTTGCCGCGCGCAACGGCGGTGGCCCGGGTACGGTGCTGTACGCGACCGCGAAGGCCGGCGTCTCGACCTTCACGCGCGGGCTGGCCAAGGAAGTGGCACCGTTCGGCATCCGCGTGAACGGCGTTGCCCCCGGCATCATCGACACGCCGCTGCACCAGCGCAACACGCCGGCCGAGACGATGGCGGCGCTG
>JAKBCB010000061.1 GCA_021808185.1 Pseudomonadota bacterium | reverse complement strand
TCCGATCTGGCCGCGGCCGAGCGCTTGCGCACGCTGTACGCCAAGGGCCAGCAAGGCAAGCTGCTGCGCATCGGCGTCGGCACCAAGGGGTGCTCCGGCCTGTCGTATCAGATGAGCTGGGTCGAGGCGCCGGGACCGGGCGACGAAGTGGTGACGGACAAGGGCGTCACCGTGCTGGTTGACCGCAAGGCGAGCCTGTTCCTGATCGGCACCGTGATGGACTACGAGGTGAAGCCGCTGCAAGCGGGCTTCACCTTCACCAATCCGAACGAGAAAGGCCGCTGCGGCTGCGGCGAAAGTTTTCACGTGTGACACGCGATCCGGCACGCGACGCGCCAGAGGCGGTGGGTGCCGCCGTCAGCGACCTGGCGACAAGCCTGGCTTGACGCGGGCGAAGACACAGACGCTTTCCAGCCGTGCGGACCACAGGAACTGGTCGATGGGTGTCGCGCGCAGCAGCGCGAACCCGGCCGCGCGCAGCGCGGCGGCATCGCGGGCCAGCGCGGCCGGATTGCAGCTGACATAGATCACGCGTGCCACGTCGCTCGCTGCGATCTGCGCGACCTGCACCGCGGCGCCCGCGTGCGGCGGGTCCAGCACGACAGCCGCGAAGCCGGCGAGATCCTTGGCGCTGAGCGGTTGCCGGACCAGATCGCGTTGCTGCGGCTCGATCCGCCCGGCAAGGCCCGACGCGTTGACGCCGGCGCGCAGGGCCGACACCGACGCGGCGTCGCCCTCGAAGGCTGCCACGCGGGCGCGGCTGGCGAGGGCGAAGGACAGTGTGCCGCAACCGGCATACAGGTCCGCGACGCGGGCGCGGGCCGGCAGTTTCTCCGGCAGCCCCGCGAGCACGGCGGCGACGATGGCGTTTTCGCCCTCGGCGCTGGCTTGCAGGAATGCGCCGGGTGGCGGCGTCACGTCTATGGCGGCGAAGCGCACGCGCGGGGCTTCGGACAGCACCAGCGTCTCCGGCGGGCCGTCGCCGCGCGCGTATGCGATACGGCGGATGGCGTGGGCGCTGGCGAATGCGGCAAGGCGCGTGCGGTCCTGCGCGGTCGGCTCCGCGTCGGTGCGCAGCAGCAGGTCGGGGCCGGTGTCGAGCAGATTGCAGATCACGTCCGCCTCGCGCTTGACGGCGGTGAGCGATGTCAGCGTGGCGCGCAGCGCGGGCAGCAGCGCCATGAGCGTGGGGTGCAGCACATGGCAGTCGGCCACATCGACAATGTCGCGACTGCGCGGCGCGTGCAGGCCGAGGCGAAGCCGCCCGGCTTCACGGCGCGCGGCAAAATCCATGCGCCGGCGCGTGCGTGGCGCGGTGGCGACGATGGGGGCGAGGTCCGCCGCGTATCCGGCACGGCGCAACGCCGCTTCCAGCAGCCCTGCTTTCCACGCAAGGTACGGCGCCATGCGCCAATGTTGCAGAGTGCAGCCGCCACAGGCCGCCGCGTGCGCGCAGGGCGGCTCCGTGCGGTCGGCGCTGGGGGCGAGCACCGCTTCGGCGACAGCGGCAAAACCGTCGCCGCGTTTCTCAGTCGGCCGAGCGCGGACCAGTTCGCCCGGCAACACGCCGCGCAGGAACAGCGCGGTGCCGTCGTCGAGCGTGGCCACGCCATCGCCTTCCGCGCCGATGCGGGCGACGCGGACCTCGCTCGTCGGCGGCAGGGTTTGCGGCGTCAGGCGCCGAATGCGGAAAGCCCCGTCTGCGCGCGGCCGAGGATCAGCGCGTGCACGTCATGCGTGCCCTCGTAGGTGTTCACCGCTTCCAGGTTCAGCACGTGGCGGATCACGTGGTACTCGTCGGCGATGCCGTTGCCGCCGTGCATGTCGCGCGCGGTGCGGGCGATGTCGAGCGCCTTGCCGCAGGAGTTGCGCTTGCACAGGCTGATCATCTCCGGCGCGCCCTTGTGCTCGTCCATCAGCCGGCCGAGGCGCAGCACCGATTGCAGGCCGAGGGTGATTTCGGTCTGCATGTCGGCGAGCTTCTTCTGGATGAGCTGCGTGGCTGCCAGCGGGCGGCCGAACATCATGCGCTGCATGGTGTAGTCGCGCGCCGCGTGCCAGCAGAACTCGGCCGCGCCGAGCGCGCCCCAGGAGATGCCGTAGCGGGCGTTGTTGAGGCATGAGAACGGGCCACGCAGCCCCTTCACGTTCAGCATGTTCTCGGCCGGCACGAACACGTCCTGCATCATCACCATGCCGGTGATGCTCGCGCGCAGGCTGAACTTGCCTTCGATCTTCGGCGCGCTGAGGCCCTGCATGCCCTTTTCGAGCGTGAAGCCGCGAATGTCGCCGGCATCGTCTTTTGCCCAGACCACGAACACGTCGGCGACGGGCGAATTGCTGATCCAGGTCTTCGAGCCGTTCAGCACGAAGCCGCCATCCACCGCCTTCGCGCGCGTGCGCATCGAGGACGGGTCGGAGCCGGCATCCGGCTCGGTCAGGCCGAAGCAGCCGATCCATTCGCCGCTGCGCAGCTTCGGCAGGTAGCGATCTTTTTGTGCGTCCGAGCCGAACGCCCAGATCGGGTACATCACCAGCGAGGACTGCACCGAGAAGGCGCTGCGATAGCCGGAATCGACGCGTTCGATCTCGCGCGCGATCAGGCCATAGCTCACGTAGTTCGCGCCCGCGCAGCCGTGGCTGTCCAGCGTGGCGCCGAGGAAGCCCATCTCGCCCATCTCGTTCATGATGGCGCGGTCGAACTTTTCGTGCCGATGCGCGTCCAGGATGCGGGGGAACAGCTTTTCCTGGCAGTACGCGTGCGCCGCGTCGCGGATGGCGCGCTCGTCCTCGGTCAACTGGTCTTCCAGCAACAGCGCGTCGTCCCACTTGAATGGCGCGAGGGGGCGCTTGGACGCGACCACGTTCATCACTCGATCTCCGTTTCCTCGGCTGGCCGGGCGGCGGCGGGGCGGCGGCGCGCCGGCACCAACATGAACGCGGGTGTGTCATCGCCGAAGCCGACGACGGCGGCACCCAGATCTTCGTCGCGGCGGCGTCCGTCGCCACGCCCGCCGCGTTCACCCCGCTCGGCGCGGTGGGGGCGCTCGTTGCGCTCGGGCCGGTCGCCTCGCTCGGGGCGCGGCGTCCGTTCGGCCCGCTCCGGCCGGGGGGGCGGTTCGGCGTGTGCCGCCTCGGTCATGGGCGCTTCGGCGATGGGCGCTTCGACGATCGGGGCCTCGGCCGCGATCTCGGCCGCCGCTTCGGCTTTCTTCGCCGCCGATCTGCGCGGTTCGGCGGCCTTGCGCGGTTCGCTCTTGCGCGGCTCGGCCTTGCGGGGGGGTGCCTCGGCTTTCGCGGCCGGCTTGCCCCGGCCACGGCGCTTGCGGCCGTCGCCCTCAGCCCACTCGACCGAGTCGAGCCCCTCGATCTGCATGCGCTCGATCACGCCGCCGGTCAGCTTCTGGATCGCCTCCACGGCCAGCCGGTCGTCGGGCGTCGCCAGCATGAACGCCCGGCCCTCGCGGCCCGCGCGCCCGGTGCGGCCGATGCGGTGGACGTAGTCCTCGGAATGGATCGGCACGTCGAAGTTGAAGACGTGCGACAACCCGCCGATGTCGATGCCGCGCGCCGCCACGTCCGAGCAGCAGAGCAGGCGGATTTCGCCGGCCTTGAACTTCTCCAGCGTCGCGAAACGCACCGGCTGCGCCATGTCGCCGTGCAGGGCGCCGACCGAAAACCCGTGCCGCTGCAACGATTTGTGCAGGATGTCCACGTCGCGCTTGCGGTTGCAGAAGATCAGCGCGTTCTGCACATCCTCGCTGCGGATCAGCCGCCGCAGCGCCTCGCGCTTGTCGTGCTCGGCCACCAGCGTGATCTTCTGAATGATCGTCGGCGCCACGCTCGCGGCCTTGCTGACCGTGATCATCTTCGGGTTTTGCAGGAAGGCGTCCGCCAGCCGGCGGATTTCCGGCGCCATGGTCGCCGAGAAGAACAGCGTCTGGCGGTTCGAGGGCAGCAGCGAGACGATGCGCTCGACATCGGGGATGAACCCCATGTCCAGCATGCGGTCGGCCTCGTCGATCACCAGCACGCGGGTGTCTGTCAGCAGCAGGCCGCCGCGCTCGAACATGTCGATCAGGCGGCCCGGGGTCGCGATCAGCACATCGACGCCGCGATTGAGCACCTCGCGCTGATCGGACATGCTTTCGCCGCCGATGATGAGCGCGTGGTTGAGCTTCAGGTACTTGCCGTACTGGACGAAGTTTTCCGCGACTTGCAGGGCAAGTTCGCGGGTCGGCTCCAGGATCAGGCTGCGCGGCATGCGGGCACGGGCGCGCGAGCCGGACAGGATGTCGATCATCGGCAGGGTGAAGCCGGCGGTCTTGCCGGTTCCGGTCTGTGCCACGCCCAGCATGTCGCGGCCCATCAGCACCACCGGGATGGCCTGCGCCTGGATCGGCGTCGGGTGGCGGTAGCCCTTCTCGGCGATGGCGCGCAGGATCGGCTCGGACAGGCCGAGGGACTCGAAGCCCGGCAACTCGGCTGGCTCCTCCTCCGGCTCGTGCGGTTCGTCGGCATCGTCCGCGGGCTCGTGCGGGACGGCGGCCTCGGCGGGTGCGTCCGCGCGCGCGGCCTCGGGCGCGTCCGCGCCCGGCTCCGGGGCGGTCGCGAGGGGGGGCGGCACGGGGCTGGGCTGCTCGGGCGGGTCAACGTGCTCGGGCGGCACGGCTTGGGCCGGCATGGTCTCGGGGAACGGCACGGTATCGGTCAAATCGGATGTGCTTCCACTGCGGCGCCGATGCGGCGGCGCCAACTGCGCACGCCGAATGCGCGTCAAGTCGGCGCGCTGGTCGCCATATCCGGAATGCACCGCCATAAGTCAAGGATGACCGGCCGCCGGTAGCCGCATGAGCGGCAATTTTAGCCTGTCCGAAGGGCTCCCATGCCCGAGACGCGAGGCTCTTGCCGCCGGGCCGGCGGCGCGCCGGGTGCGTAACGGGCGTGGAGGCACCATATCCTGGACGATAGGCCTATGATGCGTTCGGTGGACCGCGGCTAAAGGAGGCTCGGCGATGACCACTATCCGTCGCACGCGGTTGCGCGTGGGTCTGGCGACCTTGGCGCTGGCGGCTGCCGTGGCGGTGCCCTCGGCGGCGCATGCCTGGTGGCGCGGCGGTGGCATTGGGTTCGGCTTCGGTTTCATGCCGTTCGCCCCGTTCTACGGACCTCCGGCGTATTATTATCCACCGCCGGTCTATTACCCGCCGCCGACATATTACACGCCGCCGCCCCCCGGGCAGGCCTGCTACGCGGGCGCCTATGTCTGCCCACTGGATGCCCCGGCCCCGCAGGGCGCGCCATGCTCCTGCCCGACCAATACCGGGCGGGCCGGCGGGCGGGTCGGCTGAGCGTCGGTGACGCCGGAGTCCCGCGCGTTCCTGGGCGACGGCCCCGGGCCGATCGAGGCCTATGGGCTGCTGGGCGACGGCCGCTCGGCCGCGCTGATCGGGCGGGATGGGACGCTGGCATGGCTGTGCTGGCCGCGCTTCGATAGCCCGGCCAGCTTCGCCGCCCTGCTCGGTTCGGGCGAGCATGGGGCGTGGCGGCTGGCGCCGGACGCGCCGGCGGCGCGGGTGCGGCGGTGCTACCAGGGCGACTCGCTGGTGCTGGAATCGCGCATCGCGACCGCCGACGGCGAAGTTCTGGTCACGGACGCTCTGGTCGATGCGGCGGCGCCGACGCTGGTGCGGCAGGTCGCCGGGTTGGCGGGCAGCGTGGCGATGCGCTCGGTGTTCGCGCCGCGGTTCGGCTACGGCGCGCAAAGCCCGACTGTCTCGCCGCTCGCCGATGCCGGCGGCATTCGCGCGATGGCCGGGGATGACGGCCTCGTGCTGCGCGCGCCGGTGCCGCTGGAGATCGCGGGCGCCGCCGCCTGCGCGCGCTTCGCGGTGCGGGCGGGCGAGACCGTTGCATTCGTTCTCAGCCACGCACCGGGCGGCGGCACCCCGCCGCCGCTCGATGCGGGTGCCGTGGTCGCCGCGACCGCGCGGATCTGGGCCGCCTGGGCGGCCCGGTCCACCTATCGCGGGCCGCACGCGGCGGCGGTGCGGCGCAGCCTGCTGACCCTGAAGGCGCTTGTGCACCGCCCGACCGGCGGCATTGTCGCGGCCCCCACCACCAGCCTGCCGGAGGCGCTGGGCGGCGGGCGGAACTGGGATTACCGCTTCTGCTGGCTGCGCGACGCGAGCCTGACGCTGCTGGCGCTGCTGCGCGCCGGCTACACCGAGGAAGCGGATGCGTGGCGCGGCTGGCTGGGCCACGCGCTGGCCGGGCGCGCGGCGCACATGCGCATCATGTACGGCCTGGGCGGCGAGCGCGACCTGACCGAGCGGCAGGCGGACTGGCTGCCCGGTTACCAGGGCGCCCGCCCGGTCCGCCTCGGCAACGCCGCGCACGACCAGCTGCAACTGGACGTGTTCGGCGAGGTGCTGGACCTGCTGCACACCCAGCGCCACTCCGGCGATGGCTGGGATCTTGAACGCGGCCTCGTCGCGCACCTGGAAACGGTGTGGCGGGAGCCGGACGAGGGCATCTGGGAGGTGCGGGGCGGGCGCCGGCGCTTCACCTTCTCCGGTGTGATGGCCTGGGTGGCGCTGGATCGCGCGATCCGCTCGGCCGAGGCTTTCTCCCTGCCCGCTCCGCTGGATCGATGGCGTGCGCTGCGCGGACGCATCCACGCGGATGTCTGCGAAAACGGGTTCGACCGTGACAGGAACAGCTTCGTGCAGAGTTTCGGCGGCCGCGCGCTCGATGCGAGCCTGCTGCTGATCCCGCGCGTGGGCTTCCTGCCCGCGAACGATGCGCGCGTGCGTGGCACCGTGAGTGCCATCGAGCGCGAGCTGCTCGTGGACGGCTTCGTGCGGCGCTACGACACCCAGACCGGGGCGGACGGATTGCCGCCCGGCGAGGGGGCGTTCCTCGCGTGCAGCTTCTGGCTGGCCGACGCCTACGCGATGCAGGGCCGCGCGACGGAGGCGGAGGCCCTGTTCGCGCGGCTGCTGGCGCTGCGCACCGATCTCGGTCTGCTCGCGGAGGAATACGACCCCGTCGCGCGCCGGCTGCTGGGCAATTTCCCGCAGGCGTTCAGCCACGTGGCCCTGATCGACACGGCGTTCCGCCTCACGTAGCCGCCGGCCGTGCCTTGCGGCGGCGCGGCTGCAAGGCGAGATACACCACGGGCGTCGTGTACAGCGTCAGCGCCTGCGAGACGATCAAGCCGCCGATGATGGCGATGCCGAGCGGGCGGCGCATTTCGGCGCCGGTGCCGAACGCGAGCGCCAGCGGCACCGCGCCGAGCAGCGCTGCGAGCGTGGTCATGATGATCGGCCGGAACCGCTCCAGGCACGCGGCATGGATCGCCTCCAGCGGGGTCTTGCCGTGCTGGCGTTCTTCCTCCAGCGCGAAGTCGATCAGCATGATGGCGTTCTTTTTGACGATGCCCATCAGCAGCAGGATGGCGATGATCGCGACGACCGACAGATCGGTGCCGGTGATGAGCAGCGCCAGCAGCGCGCCGAGACCCGCTGGGAACAGCGTCGAAATGATAGTGATGGGCTGCGTCAGGCTCTCGTACAGCACGCCAAGGATGATATAGATGGCCAGAAACGCGGCCAGGATCAGCAGCGGCAGCGAGGCGACGCTGGCGGCGAGCAGTTGCGTGGCGCCGGCCGTCGCGGTGCGCACCGTGGGTGGCATGTGCAGGTCGGCGACGGTCTTTTGCAACTGCGCGAGCGCGTCGCCCTCCGACGTGCCGGGGGCGATGTTGTAGCTGATCGTCGCCGCCGGAAACTGGCCCTGATGCCGTACTGCGAGCGGCCCGATGCCGCACGTGACCCGCACCACGCCGAGCAGCGGCACCTGCGTGCCACCGCTGCCGCCGACGAAGATGCGGTCGAGATGGTCGGGATCGCTTTGCAGATGCGGATCGGCCTCCAGAACCACCTGGTACTGGTTGCGCTGGGTGTAGATCACCGAGATCTGGCGCTGCGAAAACGCGTTGTTCAGCGCGTCGTCGATCGCCGCCACGCTGACGCCGAGCCGCGCGGCAGCCACGCGGTCGATCTCGATGTTCACCTGCGGCCCGGCCGCATCCTGGTCGCTGCTGACATCGGCGAGGCTCGGCGTGCGCCGCATCGCGTCTTCCAGCCGCCGTGTCCAGAGCAACAACTCGTCGAGATCCTGGTCGATCAGCACGTACTGGTTGCTCGCCCCCTGCCGCCCGCCGGGGCGCAGTTCCTGTGCCGACCACAGCACCGTTTGTACCCCGCCCATCGGCGCCAGCAGCGGGCGCAGCCGCGCGATCACCGCCTCGGAGGAGATGTGCCGCTCCGCCATCGGCTTCAGCGCCACGGTGATGCCGCCACGGTTCTGCGCGCCCCAGCCGGTGCTGACCCCCACGGTCGCCGACACCGCCGAGACCGCCGGATCGCGGCGGATCACCTCCAGCACCGCGCGCTGGCGCTTGACCATCGCGGCGAAAGACACATCCGGGTCGGCGATCACCACGCCCTGAATGAGGCCGATATCCTCGATCGGCAGGAAGCTTTTCGGCACCACGGTATAGAGCCAGATCGTCAGCGCCAGCGTGCCGACGGTCACGACCAGCATCAGGATGCGATGCCGCAACGCCCAGCCGAGCGAGCGCGCATACTCGCGCAGCACCGAAGCAAGCCCCCGCTCGATCGCGGCATCCAGCCGCGCCCAGCGTCCCGGTCGGCGCGCGGCGGACGGACGCGTCATGAAATGCGCGCACAGCATCGGCGTCAGCGTCAGCGACACCACGCCGGAGACGGCGATGGCGATGGTCAGCGTCATCGCGAATTCGTGCAGCAGCCGCCCGAGAATGCCGCCCAGGAACAGCACCGGGATGAACACCGCGACCAGCGAGACGCTGATCGAGAACACGGTGAAGCTGATCTGCCGCGCGCCGATCAGCGCCGCCTGGAACGGTGGATGGCCCTGTTCCATGTGGCGGACGACGTTCTCGATCATCACGATGGCGTCGTCCACCACGAAGCCCACGGAGATGGTCAGCGCCATCAGCGAGTAGTTGTCGAGCGAGTAGCCCTCGAACCACATGGCCGCCAGCGTGCCGGCGATGGAGAGCGGCACGGTGATGCCGGCGGCGACCGTGGGCACCACGCTGCGCATGAACACCAGCACCACCAGGATCACCAGGACCACGGTGATCAGCAGCGTGAACTGCACCTCATCCACGCTGGCGCGGATCGAGGATGTGGCGTCCGACAGGATCGTCAGCTTGATGTCCGGCGGAATCCAGCCTTGCAGGCGCGGCAGCATCGCGCGCACGCGGTCGGCGGTCTCGATGACATTGGCGCCGGCGGATTTGGACACGGTGAGCAGGATCGCGGGCTTGCCGTCGAAGCTGGCGCCGAGGCGGGTGTTCGCCACGCCGTCGATGACGCTCGCCACATCGGTCAGCCGCACGATCGCGCCGTTGGATGTTTTCAGCACCAGCGGCGCGTACTGGCGCGCGGTGCGAAGCTGCCCGTTCAGCCCGATCAGTTCGGCGCGGTCCGGCCCCTGGAACCCGCCGGTGGGGCCGGTGACATTGGCCGCGCGGATCGCCGCGTACACATCCTCGGCCGACAGATGCGCCGCCGCCAGCGCCGCGGAATCGAGCCGCACGCGCACAGCCGGCTTTTCCGCGCCGTTCACCTGCACCTGGGACACGCCCTCGACCTGCGACAGGCGCTGCGCCAGTACGCTGTCGGCGGCGTCGTAGATCTGCCCGAGCGACAGCGTGTCCGACGCCAGAGCGATGGTCATGATCGGGAAGGACGCGGGATTGAACTTGCGATAGAACGGCCGCGTCGGCAGGTCGGACGGCAGATCGGTGATCGCAGCATTGATCGCCGCCTGCACGTCGTGCGCGGCCCCGTCGATGTCGCGGCTGATGTCGAACTGCACGATGATCGAGCCGGCCCCGGTGGCGCTGATCGAGGTCAGCTCGGTGACACCGGCGATCTCGCCGAGCCTGCGCTCCAGCGGCGCGCAGAGAGCGGTGGCGATGTTCTGCGGGTCGGCGCCCGGCCGGTTGGCGAACACCACGATGGTGGGGATGTCCACGCTCGGCAGCGAGGCGACCGGCAGGAACACATAGGCCACACCTCCCGCGATCAGCAGCCCGAGTGCCAGCAGGAAGGTGGCGACCGGCCGGTGGATGAACAGCGCGGAGAAGCCCATCGCTATTCCGCCGCCGCCGGTCGCGGCACGGTGCCGCGCAGCCGCAGCCGTTCCAGCGCCAGATAGATCGCCGGCGTCGTGTATAGCGTGAGCAACTGGCTGAGCAGCAACCCGCCGACGATGGTCACGCCGAGCGGAATGCGCAATTCACTGCCGGTGCCGCGCCCGAGCATCAGCGGCAGCGCGCCGAGCAGGGCGGCGGCGGTGGTCATCATGATCGGGCGGAAGCGCAGCAGGCACGCCTCGGTGATGGCCGCGCGCGGCGAGAGATCGCGCGTGCGCTCCGCCTCGATGGCGAAGTCGATCATCATGATGGCGTTCTTCTTGACGATGCCCATCAGCAGCACGATGCCGACCAGCGCCACCAGCGACAGATCCTCGCCCACCGCCATCAACGCCAGCAGCGCGCCGACGCCCGCCGAGGGCAGGCTGGACAGGATGGTGATCGGGTGGATCGTACTTTCGTAGAGCACGCCGAGCACGATATAGATCACCACGACGGCGGCGAGGATCAGCCAAGGTTCGCTCGCCAGCGAGGACTGGAACTCCGCCGCGTCGCCGGAGTAGCGGCCGGTGATCGTCGCCGGCAGCGCGATCTCGCGCTCCGCCTCGGCCACGGCCCGCACCGCCTCGCCGAGCGAGGCGTGGCCACCGAGGTTGAAGCTCAGCGTCACCGAGGGAAATTGCCCGTCATGCGTGACCACCAGCGGCGCCGTCGTGCGCTCGATGGCGGCAATCGCGGTCAGCGGCACCTGCGCGCCGCCGACACCGGGCACGCGCAGCCGCGAGAGCATCGCCGGGTCGCTCTGCCATGCCGGCTCGGCCTCCAGCACCACGCGATACTGGTTGGCCTGGCCGAAAATGGTGGACACCTGCCGCTGGCCGAAGGCGTCGTACAGCACGTCCTGCACCGCCTGCATGGTGACACCCAGGCGCATCGCGGCGTCGCGATCCACGCGGATGAAGGTGCGGAGCCCGTCATCCTGCTGGTCGCTGGCGACATCGCGCAGTTGCGGCAGGGTTTGCAGCCGTGCCAGCAGCCGCGGGGTCCATCGTGCCAGCTCCGCTGGATCGGTGTCGATCAGCGTGTACTGGAACTGCGCGCGGCTGACCCGTGTGCCGATCTGGATGTCCTGCACCGGCTGCATGAACACCGACAGCCCGGGGATCGCCGCCATGCGCGCCTGCAACCGCACGGCGATCGCCCGCGCATCGGCCACGCGCTGCCGGCGCGGCAGTAGCGAGATGGTCAG
Organism: Pseudomonadota bacterium; assembly: GCA_021808185.1. Taxonomy (GTDB): domain Bacteria; phylum Pseudomonadota; class Alphaproteobacteria; order Acetobacterales; family Acetobacteraceae; genus CAJCJG01. The sequence continues at coordinate 839 of JAKBCB010000061.1, read as the reverse complement.
CCGCCCGGTGTTCGGCGTCGGGTTGATCGTGCCCGCGCCGACGAAGCTGACCACGCCGGTCACGTCCTTGTCCTGTTGCGCGATCTCCGCCGCGCGCGCCTGCAACGCGGCCATGCGCGGGATGGAGATGCTCTGCTCGCCCTCGGTCACCGCGACGATCATCCCGGTGTCCTGCAACGGCAGGAAGCCCTTCGGGATCGCGATGTACAGCGCCACGGTGGCGACCAGCGTGACACCGGCGATGCCCAGCACCAGCGCCTCGTGCCGCAACGACCACGCGAGCGTGCGCCGGTAGCCGGCGTGCATGGCGTCGAACCCGCGCTCCATCGCCCGCGAGACACGCCCTGGTGTTTCCTCGGCCGCCGGGCGCAGAATCCGGCCGCACATCATCGGCGTGAGCGTGAGCGACACCACCGCGGAGACCACGACCGCGATCGACAGTGTCATGGCGAATTCCGAGAACAGCCGCCCGACCACGCCCGACATGAACAGCAGCGGGATGAACACCGCGACCAGCGAGACCGTCAGCGAGACGATGGTGAAGCCGATCTGCCGTGCGCCGCGATACGCGGCTTCCAGCGGCGTCATGCCCGCCTCGATGAAGCGTACCACGTTCTCGATCATCACGATGGCGTCGTCCACCACGAAGCCGGTCGCGACCGTCAGCGCCATCAGCGAGAGATTGTCCAGCGCGTAGCCGAGTTCCGCCATCACCCCGAACGTGCCGATCAGCGACAGCGGCAGCGCCACCGCCGGCACGATGGTGGCGCGCCAGGTGCGCAGGAACAGGAAGATCACCGCCACCACCAGCACGATGGACAGGATCAGCGTGCCCTGCA
>JAKBCB010000060.1 GCA_021808185.1 Pseudomonadota bacterium | reverse complement strand
CGGCGAGGTAAAGCCCCTCCTTGCTGCCGAAGTAGTAGTAGATCATCCGCTTGGTGGTATGCGTCAGCGCCGCGATTGCGTCCACGCGCGCGCCGCTCAGCCCGTGCTCGGCGAATTCGCTGCGGGCCACGGCCAGGATGTTTTGCCGTGTGGCGGCAGGATCGGGCTTGCGCGAGCGTCGTTCGGCTGGGGTGGGCGCGTTCGGCATGCGTCGTCCGGGCAAGTGGCTGGCGGCGAAAATACGCAGCGGCTCGGCGGAACGCCAGACGGCGCCTACCGATTGGCGCCTGGCACCCACAGCACGTCGTCCGCGCCATTGCGGTTCATCCGGCGGCCGAGCACGAACAGGTGGTCGGACAGCCGGTTCAGGTAGCGCACCACGGCCGGATTGATCGCTTCCACGTGGCTCAGCGCCACCACCCGCCGCTCCGCCCGGCGCACCGACACGCGCGCGAGGTGGGCGTACGCCGCAGCCGCCGTGCCACCCGGAAGGACGAAGCTGGTCAACGGCGGCAGGCCGGAATTCATCTCGGCGACCTCCTGATCGAGCCGAAGGCTGGGCGCGTCGGTCAGCCGCAGCCGGTCGCCAGCCTCGCCCGGCACGCATAAATCGGCGCCGAGATCGAACAGATCGTTCTGGATGCGCGCCAGCATCGCGTCCGCTGCGGCGTCCGCCGCCGTATGCAGCCGCAATGCTCCGATGGCGGCGTTGGCCTCGTCCACGCTGCCGAACGCCTCTACGCGTGCTGCGTCCTTGGCCACCCGTGTGCCGTCGCCGAGCGATGTCTCGCCCGCGTCACCGCCGCGCGTGACCACGCGATCAATCTTCACCATGACAATCCTGCCCTTCTAATCGAGTACGAAGCTTACGGGCTGGTCCCGGGTTGAGGCCACAGGTTGTCCGTTTTCCTCCGCCGGCAAGAAGTGCCACCGGGCCAGCGCCTCGATGGCCGCCGAGTCGAGCACCGCAACGCCGGACGACCGCAGGGCTTCGACCCGCGTCACCGCCCCATCCGGGGCGATATATAGCCGTAACAGCACGGTGCCGTGCTGGCGCAGGCGGCGGGCCGCCTCCGGGTAGGCCGGTGCGCGGTTGTCCTGACGGTCACGCGCCGGGATGATCGTTGGATCGGGGCGCTCGACCAGCACCCCCGGCGCGGTGCTGTCCGGCCGGGGCGGCGCTGGCGGGGCCACCGTGGGCGGGGTGGCCGGATCGCCCGCCGTCGGTCCCGGCGCCGCGTGCGGGGCGACCGCCGGCAGGGTCCGGGCGCGATCGGTGGCGCCGAACACCAGCTCGATGCGCGCCGGTTCGTCAGGCGCGACTGAACGGGGCGCGCGCCAGGACAGCGCCGCGAGCGCCAGCAGCAGGTGCAGTCCGGCCGAGAGCGGCAGCGTCCGTCGCATCCGCCCAGCTTGACGCGGCCAGCATAGCGTTTGGTTACAGCACGATCACGCCGTGATGCTTGGCTTTGCCTTCGGGCTCGACATGGATGGTGATCATCAACCCCTCCACCTCGGCCTTCAGCGCCGCTTCCACCCGGTCGCAGATCGCGTGCGCGTCGGCGACGGTCATGGCGGCCGGGACGACCAGATGAAATTCGAGGAAGGTCAGCCGTCCGGCCTGCCGCATCCGCAGGTCGTGCGCCTCCAGCGCGCCGGCGGCGTGCTCGGCCACCAGCCGGCGCACGCGCGCGACGATCTCCTCGGCGGGGGCGGCGTCCATTAGCCCACCGACCGAACCACGGATCACATGCACGCCGGAAAACAAGATATACAGCGCGGTGCCGGCGCCCAACGCTGGGTCGAGCCACGGCAGGCCGGTGGCCACCACGAGGCCGACGCCCACCAGTACCCCGAGCGATGTCACGACATCCGACATCAGATGTTGGCCGTCCGCGCGCAGCGCTGTCGAGCGCAAGGCGCGCCCGCGCCGCAACAGCACCAGGGCCCAGCCGAGGTTGAGCGTGGTCGAGGCGCCGTTCAGCGCCATGCCCATCAGTGGCGCGTCCAGCGGCTGCGGATGGCGATAGACCTCCCAGGAATGCTGGAGGATCACCAGGGCCGCGACCACGATCAACACGCCCTCGATCACGGCGGAGAAGAACTCCGCCTTGTCGTGGCCGTACGGGTGGTTCGCGTCGGCCGGCATGGCGGCCAGCCGCAGCGCCAGCAGCGCCACCCCGGCGGCGGCGACATTGACCACCGATTCGGCGGCGTCGGAGAACAGCGCGGCGCTGCCGGTGACGGCCCAGGCGGCCGCCTTAAGCCCCAGCACGACGATGCCGAGCACGATGCTGAGCGCCGCGATGCGTTGCGCCTGTCCCATCCTGGCCCCTTCGCCTGACCCGGTGGCGTCTAGCAGACCGGGGCGTCCGGCGTCACGCGCGGCTCAGACGGAGAAGTATTTCGCGCGCGGATTGAGTACGACGATGGCGCTGGTCGATTGCTCCGGGTGCAGTTGCCACTCATCCGACACACTCACCCCGATCCGCTCGGCGCCAAGCAGGCGCAGCAGCGGCACCTGGTCCTCCAGCTTCGGACAAGCCGGATAGCCGAAGGAATACCGGCTGCCGCGATAGGATTGCTGCAACATGCGATCGATGTCGCGGTCATCCTCGACGGCGAAGCCGAGTTCGGCGCGGATGCGCTTGTGCGTGTATTCCGCCATCGCCTCGGCCATCTCTACCGAAAGCCCGTGCAGATACAGATAGTCCTGATAGCGATTGTCCTCGAACCACAGCCGCGCCGTGTCGCTTGCCCGCTGGCCCACGGTGACGACCTGTAGCCCGATCACGTCGCGTTCCGCGTCATCCACGTCGCGGAAGAAATCGGCGATGCAATCACCATCCTCGCGCGGCTGGCGCGGCAGCGCGAAGCGGCAGAGTTCCGTCACGCCGTCCGGCTCAAAGAGCAAGAGATCGTTGCCCTGACCGGCCGCCTTCCAATAGCCGTAGGTTGCCTGCGGGTGCAAAATATCCTGTGCCTCGCACAGCGCCAGCATCCGCTTCATCACCGGACGCAGTTCCTGCTTGGCCCAGCCTAGGAAATCGTCGAGCGAGCGGCCCTGTTTGCGAAACCCCCACTGGAATTGGTACAGGCTGCGTTCATTGAGGAACGGCACCAGCGCCTTCGGCGGTGCCACAAGCGTGCGCGCACCCCAGAACGGCGGTTCGATGCGCGGTTGATCCTGTGTCATGCGCCGGCGGCGCGCTTGCGTGGTCAGGATATCGACCGGCTGGAAGGCGCGCGCGTCGGCCTGTCCCAGCGTGCGCGCGGTGTTGCGCGCCTTACCGACCCGCTTGGCCTGCACGGCGGCAAGGTAGTCGTCGAAACCGTTGCCGACGACGCGGTCCATCAGATGCAGCCCGTCGAACGCATCACGGGCATAGGCGACACGCCCGCTGGCATAGGCGCGCACGCAGTCGTCCTCGACATAGTTTCGCGTCAGCGCGGCGCCGCCCAGCATGACCGGAATATCGAGCCCCTGGCGCGACATTTCCTCCAGGTTCTCACGCATCACCACGGTGGATTTGACAAGCAGGCCGGACATGCCGATGGCATGTGCGCGCTGCTCCCGCGCGGCCGTCAGCATGTTCGCGAGCGGCACCTTGATGCCGAGATTGACCACGCGATAGCCGTTGTTGGTCAGGATGATATCAACGAGGTTCTTGCCGATGTCGTGCACGTCGCCCTTGACCGTCGCCAGCACGATGGTCCCGCGCTCCTGCCCCGCCACCCGATCCATGAGCGGTTCGAGGTGCGCGACGGCCGCCTTCATGGTTTCGGCACTTTGCAGCACGAACGGCAACTGCATCTTGCCGGCGCCGAACAGTTCACCGACGACCTTCATCCCGTCGAGCAGGATGGTGTTGATGATGTCGAGCGGCTTGTGGCTGCGCAGCGCCGTGTCCAGATCCTCGGTCAATCCCTTGCGGTCGCCATCGACGATCCTGTCGCGGAGCCGCTCCTCAACAGAATCGGCGCGCGCTTTCTGGACGGCGTCAGCTGCCTTGCGATCGGCGAACAGCTCCAGCAGGCGTTGCAGCGGATCGTAGCCCTCGCGCCGGCGATCGAAAATCAGGTCTTCCGCGACCCGCACTTCCTCCACCGGGATCTGATGCAGCGGCCGGATCTTCGAGACATGCACGATGGCGCCGGTCATGCCGGCCTTCACGGCATGGTCCAGGAACACGCTGTTCAGCACCGCGCGCGCGGCCGGGTTGAGGCCAAAGCTGATGTTGGACAGGCCCAGGATGATCTGGATGTCGGGAAACCGTTCCCGGATCAGCCTGATCCCCTCCAGCGTCCACTGGCCGAGCTTCCGGTCGTCCTCGTTGCCGGTGGCGATGGTGAAGGTCAGCGGGTCGATCAGCAGATCGCATTGCGGCAGACCATGGCGGCGGCAGGCGAAGTCTACCAGACGCGCGGCGACGTCCAGCTTGCGCTCGGCCGTTTTTGCCATTCCCTGCTCGTCGATGGTCAGCGCGATCACGGCGGCGCCGAATTTTCGCGCCAGGTCCATGCGCTGCGTCGCTGGCTCCTCGCCGTCCTCGAAATTGATCGAGTTCAGGATCGGCTTGCCGCCATGCAGCTTCAGTGCGCTCTCCAGCACGCGCAGTTCGGTACTGTCGATCACCAGGGGAGAATTCACCGTTGCGGTGAACCGCCGTACCACCTCGTCCATCTCAGCGCGCTCGTCGCGACCGACGAAGGCGGTGCATAGGTCGATGGCGTTGGAGCCCTCGCTCATCTGCTCGCGGCCCATGGCGACACAACCGTCCCAGTCGCCGCGCTCCTGCAACTCGCGCCACTTCTTCGAGCCGTTGGCGTTGCAGCGCTCGCCGATGGCAAAGAACGCATTCTCCTGCCGCAACGCCACCTGCTGATACAGGCTCGCCACCGATGGCATCCAGACCACGGTTCTTGCGACTGGCACCGGACGAAAGCGGCCGCGTCGGCGCAGCATCTGGTCGAGTGCCGCGATATGCTCGACAGACGTGCCGCAGCAACCGCCGATCAGGTTGACGCCGTCCTCGGCCACGAACCGCTCCAGCCACGTCGCGAGGTCGGCCGGGCGCAGCGGATAATGCGTTTGTCCGTCGATCAGTTCCGGCAGCCCGGCATTCGGCTGCACGCTCAGCAGTCCAGGCCAGTTCGCGCCAAGCCAGCGCACGTGCTCGGCCATTTCCTGCGGCCCGGTGGCGCAGTTCAGCCCGAGCAGCGGCACATCGAGCGCCCGCACCACGGTCGCGGCGGCGGCGATGTCCGGGCCCACCAGCAGCGTGCCCGTCGTCTCCACCGTCACCTGCACGAAGATCGGCACGTCGCGCCCTGCCTCGGCGCGCGCGATCTTGGCGCCGTTGACGGCGGCCTTGATCTGCAACGTGTCCTGACACGTCTCGATCAGGATCGCGTCCACGCCGCCGGCGATGAGGCCCCGGCACTGTTCCGTAAGCGCCGCTTCCAACGCGTCGTAGGCGATGTTGCCCAGTGTGGGCAATTTCGTTCCCGGCCCGACGCTGCCGACGACCCAGCGGTGGCGTCCGTCCGCGAACATCTCTGCCGCCTCGCGTGCCAGTTCGGCCGAGCGGCGGTTGATCTCGTGGGCACGTTCGCCGAGGTCGAACTCGCCCAGCGTCACCGGCGAGCCGCCGAAGGTGTTGGTCTCCACCATGTCGGCGCCGGCGGCGAAGTAGCCGCGATGGACGTCGCGCACCAGATCGGGGCGAGAGAGCGTCAGTACCTCGGTGCAGTTCTCCCGCCCCCAGAAATCGCGCTCGATGTCGAGGGTGAGCGCCTGCACCCGGCTGCCCATGCCGCCGTCGCACAGCAGCACGCGCTCCCGCAGGGCCTCCAGCAGATGCGGGCGGCTCATGGTGCTACCGCTATCGTCAGCGCCGCCGGGGCGACGGTGTCGCTCGGGCGTTCCGCCGACCACAGCCGCACCTCCAGCGCGCCCGGCACCGCGCGGCCATCGGTGGCGGCCAGCCCGGCCTCCGCCAGCCGCGTTCGCATGGCGTCGTCGGAGAACCCCGGCCAGCGATGTGCGAGCCGGTGCAGCGCTTCGGCATTCTCGTGTGGCGCCAGATCCACCACCACCAGCCGCCCGCCAGGCCGCAGCACGCGCGCGGCCTCCGCCAGGGCTGCGGCGGGGTCTTCGGCGTGGTGCAGCACCATGTGCATCAGCACGAGATCGAACCCGCCACCCGGTAGCGGCAGCCGGTACATGTCGGCCAGCCGCACCGCGCAATGCGAAAACCCCGGCCGCGCCAGCCGCGCGCGGGCCAGCGCCAGCATCGCCCGGCTGGCATCGACGCCGAGGCCCGCGCTCACCAGCGGCGCCAGCAATTCCAGCAGCCGCCCGGTGCCGGTACCGATATCGAGCACTCGACCGAGCTTGCCCCGCGGCAGCACATCCAGCAGCGCCGCTTCCACCGCCTCGGCCGGCAGGCCGAGGGCGCTGGTCTCATCCCACTCCGCCCCCTTGCGCACAAAACTGTCGGTCGCCGCGCGGGCGCGCTCGGCCAGCACGCGCGCGGCCTGCCGGCGATCGGCGGCCAGCACGTCGTCCGTCTCCGGCAGGCGATCGAGTACGGCGCGGACGAGAGAAAACCCGGCGCTGCCCTCGGGCGGCAGGCCAAACCAGGCATTGGCGCCCTCGCGCAGGCGTTCCAGCACGCCGGCCTCGCACAGCAGGCGCAGATGGCGCGACAGGCGCGGCTGCGACTGGCCGAGAATTTCGGTGAACTCGGTGACACAGAAGGCGCCGCGCGCCACCAGGGCGAGGATGCGCAGGCGCGTCGGTTCGGCGCAGGCACGCAGGGCGGCGAGAAGCTCTTCCATCGCTCCTCAATTTCATAAAGATATGCTTATGTCCAGTCTATGGCTAATGCACAGGACGGACGCGTGCCGGTGGTGGCGGGTGAGGCGGCGCAGGCGGGCGCGGGTGACGTGGTGCAACCATTGTTGCCAGAGGGAACAACCACGCACGCGCCGGGTTGCGCCTGCTGTCGTCCGCGCGCCGCGTTTGCCCAGGCGCTCGGCCGTCTATTCGTGGCCCGGGCCCGGGGTGAGCGGGCATTCTTCACCCGTGTCGTCGTGCCCTGCGCGCCCGAGCATGACGCGACCCTTGCCGAGGCACTCGCGGCGGATCCGCTGACCGCCGCGCGCTTCCGCTTCGTCGGGCGGCTGGCGCCGGCGGCTCAGGCCAGATCGGTGCCGTCGCCGTCGCCGAGCGCCAGCTGCATATAGACCGTGTCGAGCCAGCGGCCGAACTTCCAGCCCACCGCGCGCAACGTGCCGACGCGCTGAAACCCCAGGCTCGCATGCACGCCGATCGAGCCGACATTGTCGGAATCGCCGATCACGGCGACCATCTGGCGGAAGCCGGCCGCCGTCGCGTCCTCGATCAGCCGCGCGACCAAGGCCTTGCCCACGCCCTGGCCGCGCACGTCCTGGCGCACGTACACGGCGTTCTCGGCGCAAAAGCGATAGGCGGCGCGGGGGCGGAAGCGCGTGAGATAGCAATAGCCGAGCACGCCCGTCGCGTCCTCGGCCACCAGCCAGGGCCAGTCCTGGCCGGTGACATGGGCCACCCGCTCCTCGATCTCCTCGACCGAGGGCGGCACTTCCTCGAACGTGCCAGTGCCGTGCAGCACGTGATGCGCGTAGATCGCCTGGATTTCGGCGAGGTCGGCGGGGCGGACGGAGCGGATGAGCATGTCGGTGTTCCCCGTCATGGCAGGCCAAGGGTGCGGGCGGCGTCGCGCGCAAGCGCCAGCAGGGCGCGGTCCCGCCCGGGCCCGGCCACCAGCGAGAGCCCGACCGGCGCGCGCCCGCCGGGTACCGCGACACTCGCGGCCGGCAGCGTGACTTCCGGGAGGCCAGCGAGCCCGGCGATCGCGGTCACGCCGACGGTGGCGCCACGCACTTCCTCCAGCTCACGGGGACTGGCATTCAGCAGCGGGGCGGGGCAGGGGCTGGTCGGGTACACCAGCACCGCGCCGCCCATGAGCAGCGGGTGCAGCCGCGCCTGCAATGCCCGCCGCACCGCCCGCCCGGCTTCGGCCAGGCCCGGGGCCTGATCGCGGGCGGCGGCGAAGCGTTCGGCCACACCGGGGCCGAAGCTGGGCTTTGCCTCGTTGATCCAGGCGCCATGGGTGGCCCAGACTTCCTGCCCCTGGATGGCGCGGTACGCGGCGTAGAGGGCCGGGATACCATCGGGCACGAGGTCGATCGACAGCGCCGGGCCAAGTCGCAGCGCGAGTTTCTCCAGCAGGACGGAGAGCGCGCCGGCCACGTCTGGCCGGGCGTTCATCCAGGCTTCCCCCACGCGCAGCAACGGCCCGTCCAGCCGTCCGGCCTCGCCCGGCAGCAGGGCGTCGCCCACGCGGGCGAGCAGGTCGGCGCTGCTGGCGAACCACCCCGCGGTGTCGAGCCCGGGCGCCATCGGCATGGCGCCGGCGAGGCTGACGGCCCCGTGCGTCGGGCGGATGCCGTATACGCCGCAGTAGCTGGCGGGGATGCGCACCGAGCCGCCGGTGTCCGAGCCGAGGGCGACATCGGCAAGCCCGGCGGCGACGGCGGCCACCGAGCCGCAACTGGAACCGCCGGGGAACCGGTCCGGCGCGCGCGGATTGCGCGGCGTGCCATGCCAGACATTCTCGCCGGTCAGGCCGAAAGCGAGTTCAACCGTCTTGGTCTTGCCGACGATGCTGGCGCCCGCGTGCAGCAGCGCCGTGATCGCGGGGGCGGTGGCAGCGGCCGGCGGATGCAGGCGTGCCCAGTCGGGGTTGCCGCATGTCGTTACCACGCCGGCGATGTCGAACAGGTCCTTTACCGCCGCCCGCACCCCATCCAGCCCGCCCTGCCCGAGCGGGTCGAGCGTCGCGCGCGGGCCGGGGACGAAGGCCCCTTGCGCGTCACTTTGCGGTTCCATGAGTCTCGCTCCCGTGTTAATCGGATCAACCTGCTGCGGGAATTGGCTTCTGAAAAGGGGGGCTTCCGTGGCTTCGTATGCCGGCCATGTCGAGATGTCACGCGCGAGCGGGGCGTGGAAAAGGGCCGGCTGCGGCGGACCGGCGACTGCCGGGCCGTTCCGACGGGGGGTAGGTCGGGTATTCCGATGACGTCGCGGGCGTAGGAACGAGCGGTCGCGGCGCCGCCGGCGCCGACTTGTGCTCGATGGAGGTTTCACACTGTGAGTTCGACCGACGCGCGACCTGGCGAGACGAAGAAGGGTGGCCCCACCCCGGACGACCCCCAGGCCCAGGCCGCCGCGCGCTCCGCCGAGCGCGACGCGATCAGCGAAGCCCTCGAAAGCCGGCTGATGGCGATCGAGGCGGCGGCGCGCTTTCACCATGTCGAGCTGGACCGCGACGAACTGCGTTACCCGAAAGGCAGCACCCCGTCGCCCGCGTCGCTGGTGGAATGGGTGCGTGACGGCGGCCTGTGGTGCCGCGCGGTGCGCATGCGCTTCGGCCAGTTGCTGAAGGTCGAAGTGGCCTCGCCTGTCATCCTCCTATTGCGGGACGGCAGCGCCGCAATCCTGACCACGGTCGATCCCGCCCGCAACATTGTCTGGCTCAAAGACCCCCGCGCTCCCTCGGGCGACCCGCCGGTGGCGGTGGACGAACTGCGGCTGTCGCAGGTGTGGTCCGGCGAAACCATGCTGCTGCGCGCCATTCGCGAACTGACGGACGAGAACGCGCCGTTCAGCTTCCTATGGGTCTGGGGCTTGGTGCGGCAGGAAGGCCGGCTGCTGCGCGACATCGTGTATGGCTCGGTCGCGCTGGCGGTGCTCGCGCTGGTTCCGCCGATCATGGTCATGACGGTGCTGGACCGCGTGCTGACCTACAAGAGCCTCTCGACGCTGTCGCTGATCTCGCTGTTCGTCGTTCTGGCGACCCTGTACGAGACGATGCTCGGGCACGCTCGGCGCAAGATCACCTACATCATCGGCGCGCGCGTCGATGCCAAGATTACCCTCCATGTGTTCAAGCGAATGCTTCGCCTGCCGCTTGATTTCTTCGAGCGGCAGCAGGCCGGCGTCATCACCTACAATATTGCGCAGGTGAACAAGATCCGCGAATTCATGACCGGCAAGATGATGACCACGGTCCTTGATTTCATCACGCTGATCGTGATCGTGCCGGTGATCTTCTTCATCCAGCCCACGCTGGCATGGCTGACCATGGCCTGCGCCGGGCTGATCGCCGTCATCATCGTGCTGTTCATCGGCCCGGTGAACCGGGCGATCGGCCGCTGGACGCAGGCGGAGACGCAAAAGAGCAGCGTGCTGGTGGAGACGCTGCATGGCATCCGCACCGTCAAGTCGCTGGCGATGGAGCCGCAGCAGCGCGAAAACTGGGACCGGCGCACCGCGACTTCGGTGCAGTTGCGGCTGGAGGCGTCGGACCTGTCGAACTGGCCGCAAACGCTGATCACCCCGCTCGAAGGCTTCATGACGCGCGGTGTCGTGCTTGTCGGCGCGGCGCTGGCGATCATGGACCCGGCATCGGTCAATCCCGGCCTCATCATCGCCTACATGATGATCAGCGGCCGCGTGGCCTCGCCGCTGGCCAATCTCGCCAAGGCGATGGACGACTTGCAGGAGGTGCGCATCGCCGTCGGTTTCGTGCAGTCGGTGGTCAACCAGGCACCGGAATCGGTCAACCCCGCCGCCGGGCTGCGCCCGCGTTTCGAGGGGAACATCGAATACAACAAGGTCAACTATTCCTACCCCGGCACCAAGACCCGCGCGCTCGACGGCGTTTCCTTCGAGGTGCCGGCGGGCACCATGCTGGGCCTCGTCGGCAAGAGCGGCTCGGGCAAGTCCACGATCACGCGCCTGTTGCAGGGCATCACGCGCGATTACGAAGGCTTCGTGAAGCTCGACGGCAACGACCTGCGCGAGATCAACCTCGGCCACATGCGCCGGGCCTTTGGCGTGGTGTTGCAGGAGAACTTCCTGTTCCGCGGCACCATCCGCGAAAACATCATCGCCGGCCGCCCCGGCATGACGCTGACCGACGCGGTGCGTGCGGCCCGCCTCGCCGGTGCCGAGGAATTCATCGAGCGCATGCCGAACGGCTACGAGACATGGATCGAGGAAGGCTCCCCGAACCTGTCGGGCGGCCAGCGCCAGCGTCTGGCGATCGCCCGCTCGGTGATCCACGACCCCCGCCTGCTCATCCTCGACGAAGCCACCAGCGCGCTGGACCCGGAGAGCGAGGCGCTGGTGAATGCGAACCTCACCCGCCTGGGCAAGGGGCGGACCATGGTGATCGTCTCGCATCGCCTGACCTCGCTGACGGAATGCGATCAGATTCTGGTGCTGGACAAGGGCAAGGTCGTGGATATGGCGCCGCATCTGGTGCTGGTGGAGCGGTGTTCGGTGTATCGCCAGCTCTGGTTGCAGCAGAACCGGCACCTGGAAGGCGGCGGCGTGCGCGCGAGCGGACCGGCCCCCGTCCTGGCCCAGGGAGACTGAGCGCATGGCAAAGAATCATAAGGTCGTCGGGTTGCCGCTCGCGGGTGGTCAGGCGGTGGCGTTCCAGGGCAACGATGAGTCGGTGTCCGCCGGCGCCATCCTGGAATTCCAGTCGCCGACGCTGACGCTGATTGCGGCACCCGCGCCGATCACCGCGCGCATGACCCTGTGGCTGATCGGCAGCCTCGTGGTGCTGTCGATGGTATTGTTCGCGACCGTTCCGGTGGATCGCGTCGTCGCCACCACCGGCATCGTGCTGGCGCAGTCGCCGAACGTGATCGTGCAGCCGCTGGAAACAGCGATCGTCCGCAAGATCTTCGTCAAGGAAGGCGACACGGTGAAGAAAGGCGACGTGCTCGCCGAGCTGGACCCGACCTTTTCCAAGAGCGACGAAAAATCCACCACCGCGCAGACGGCCAGCCTGAAGGCGCAGGTGGATCGGTTGAAGGCGGAACTGGCGCAGAAGCCGTATTTCTCGGATGGCACGCAGTACGGTCAGTTGGAAGAACTTGCCTATCTTCAGCGTCGGCAGCAGTTCAATACGCAGATCGAGCAGTACAACCAGCAGATGAACAGCCTGCAGGCCAAGGTCGATCTCGCGAAGCACGACATCGACTTCTACTCGCAACGGCTGGTCGGGTTGCGCAAGGTCGAGGACATGCGCAAGGATCTGGAGAAGTACGAGGTCGGCAGCCGCCTCAACACGCTGGCGGCGATCGATCAACGGCTACAAGTCGAGCAGTCGCTGGCGGATGCCCGTTCGGCGCTGGAAGGCGCCAACAAGGATCTTGCGGCGCAGGCGGCGCAGCGCGACGCCTGGATCCATCAATGGTACGCCGATACCCAGCAACTTGAATCCCAGCAGGAGCGGCTGCTGTCGGACATGTCCGGGCAGGCCAGCAAGAACACGCTGCGCGCCGATCTGGTCACGCTGAAGGCTGAGG
>JAKBCB010000059.1 GCA_021808185.1 Pseudomonadota bacterium | reverse complement strand
GACCTGTCGGACGTGATGTTCGTCACCACGGCCAACAGCCTGCGCATGCCGCAGCCGCTGATGGACCGCATGGAGATCATCCGCATCCCCGGCTACACCGAGGACGAGAAGGTGGAGATCGCCAAGCGCCACCTGATCGCCAAGCAGAGCGAAGCGCACAGCCTGAAGGCCAGCGAATGGTCGATCAGCGACGACGCGCTGCGCGACCTGATCCGCTTCTACACGCGCGAGGCCGGCGTGCGGAACCTGGAGCGCGAGATCGCCAATCTCGCGCGCAAGGTGGTGAAGGAGATCGTCACCAAGAAAGCGACGAAGATCGCGATCACCCGCAAGAACGTCGAGAAATACGCCGGCATCCGCCGCTTCCGCTATGGTGAGGCGGAGGCGGAGGACATGGTCGGCGTGGTCACCGGCCTTGCCTGGACCGAGGTGGGTGGCGAAATCCTGACCATCGAAAGCGTCATGCTGCCCGGCAAGGGCAACGTGAAGCACACCGGCAAGCTCGGCGACGTGATGCAGGAGAGCGTGTCGGCGGCGCTGAGCTACGTGCGCAGCCGCTCGATCAGCTTCGGCATCAAGCCGACGCTGTTCGAGAAGCGTGACATCCATGTTCACGTGCCGGAAGGGGCGACACCGAAGGACGGCCCGTCCGCCGGCATCGCGATGGCGACCAGCATGGTCAGCGTGCTCACCGGCATCCCGGTGCGGCGCGACGTGGCCATGACGGGGGAGATCACGCTGCGCGGGCGCGTGCTGCCGATCGGCGGGCTGAAGGAGAAGCTGCTGGCGGCGCTGCGGGCCGGCATCACCACGGTGTTCATCCCCAAGGACAACGAGAAGGACCTTGCGGACATCGCCGACTCGGTGAAAAAGCACCTCCGGCTTGTTCCGGTGGCGCATGTCGATGACGTGATCGCGCAGGCATTGGTTCGCAAGCCGGAGCCGATCGAGTGGGTCGAGCCGCCGGAGGCGCCGGTGTCGGCTGCGCCCGATGTTTCGTCGCCGACGCTGCTGCCGCACTGACCTGACTTGACCCGGGACGGCCCGCCGGGCATTCCGGCGGGCCGTTGCCGTGCCGTGGCGCTGCGGTGGGCCGGCGCAGGATTTCGTCTGCGGCGGGCCGACACATCGTTGACGCCGCGGAAAACCGACCTTTAGTCTCGGCCGGCCGCGGGCCGGCGAAAGCGCGGAGGACGTCAGGGATGGGAAGACAGGGAGTACCGACGTGAACAAGATGGATCTGATCGCCGCCGTGGCGGACCAGACGGACCTGCCGAAGGCGAAGGCCACCGAGGTGGTCGATGCCGTGCTGAGCGCCATCGAAGGCGCGCTGAAACGCAAGGAGGAGGTGCGGCTGGTCGGGTTCGGCAGCTTCGCCACCGCCGTTCGCAAGGCCTCGACCGGCCGCAATCCGCGCACCGGCGAGGAGATCAAGATCGAAGCGTCGAACTCCGTTCGCTTCAAGCCCGGCAAGGCGCTGAAGGACGCGGTGAATTAGCGCTGCGCCACGGTGCGGCGGGCGGTTAGCTCAGCGGTAGAGCGTCTCGTTTACACCGAGAGGGCCGGCGGTTCGAACCCGTCACCGCCCACCACCCGGCTGCGAATTTTTGCCGGTTGACCCTGGCAGGGGTCGAGGCTAAACGCCGCCTGCCGCTGCGGGTGTAGCTCAGTTGGTTAGAGCGCCGGCCTGTCACGCCGGAGGTCGCGGGTTCGAGCCCCGTCACTCGCGCCAGCGGCGGCCAGACAAGAGATTGCGTGGCTGCCCCCCTCTGGCCAAGGCACGGCGGCGGGGGTAAGGTCCGCGACGTGCTGCGCTGCGGCATGGATCAGCGGTGCGGCGGGAAAGGAAGAGCACGATGGCCCCGCTCCTGGCCAGTTATTTCCCCATTCTCGTCTTCATTGTGATCGCGGGCGTGATTGCGCTGGCGATGGTGTTCGGCTCCCTGCTGGCGGCGCGCCAGAAGCCCTATGCCGAAAAACTGTCCGCCTATGAATGCGGGTTCGAGGCGTTCGACGATGCGCGCCGGCGCTTCGACGTGCGCTTCTACCTCGTGTCCATCCTGTTCATCATCTTCGACCTGGAAGTGGCGTTCCTGTTCCCGTGGGCGGTCAGCCTTTCCCGGATCGGGCTGTTCGGCTTCCTCTCGATGCTGGGCTTTCTTGGCGTCCTGACCGTCGGGTTTCTCTACGAGTGGAACAAGGGCGCGTTGGAGTGGGAGTAGGCCAGCCATGGATGCGGTGAACGAGAACGCTGGCGTGCCGGCAGTTGCCTGGAATCGCGCGGCGCTGCAGCCGGGACCGGCACAGGATGCGGTCGTGAAGGGCATCACCGGCGAGATCGAGGGGCGCGGATTCGTCGTCGCCCAGCTCGACAAGCTGGTGAACTGGGCGCGGACCGGCAGCCTGTGGCCGATGACGTTCGGGCTTGCGTGCTGCGCGGTGGAGATGATCCACGCCTACATGCCGCGCTACGACCTCGACCGGTTCGGCACCATCCCGCGCGCCTCGCCGCGGCAGAGCGACGTGATGATCGTCGCCGGCACACTGACCAACAAGATGGCGCCGGCGCTGCGCAAGGTCTACGACCAGATGGCGGAACCGCGCTGGGTGATCAGCATGGGAAGCTGCGCCAACGGCGGCGGCTACTACCACTATTCGTATTCGGTGGTGCGCGGCTGCGACCGCATCGTGCCGGTGGATGTCTACGTTCCCGGCTGCCCGCCGACGGCGGAGGCGCTGCTGTACGGCATCCTGCAACTGCAGAAGAAGATCCGCCGCACCGGGACGATCCTTCGTGGCTGAGCAACCGTCCGAATCGCTGCCCGCCGTCCCGCTCGTCGAGCAGGTCGGCGGCATTCCCGGGGTGCTCGCCGTCGCGGTGGAGTTCGGCCAGGTAGTGGCGCGCGCGCGCACCGACGCAGTGGTGCCGATCATGCAGACGCTGCGCGACGATCCGCGCTTCGCCTTCGAGCAGATGATGGACCTCTGCGGCGTCGATTGGCCGGAGCGGCCGGAGCGGTTCGAGGTGGTGTACAACCTGCTCTCGGTGTCGCTGAACCAGCGGCTGCGCGTCATCGTCACCACCGACGGCGCGACTCCGGTGCCGTCGGTCTGCACGATCTGGCCGGTCGCGACGTGGTGGGAGCGCGAGGCCTGGGATCTCTACGGCATCGTGTTCTCCGGCCAGTCCGATCTGCGCCGCATCCTGACCGATTACGGCTTCGAGGGTCATCCGCTGCGCAAGGACTTCCCGCTGTCCGGCTACGTGCAGGTGCGCTACGACGAGGAGCGCAAGCAGGTGGTGAACGAGCCGGTCACGCTGACGCAGGATTTCCGCAACTTCGACTTCCTGTCGCCGTGGGAAGCGATCACGTCGCTGCCGGGCGACGAGAAGGCGCACGCGGCGCGCCTGGCGGCGCAGAAGGAGGCGAAGCCGTGACCGAGACCGTGATCGCGCACGACGCCTCGGCCGTCACCACCAAGACGGTCGAGATCGACAGCCACGCGATCAATTTCGGCCCCCAGCATCCGGCCGCGCATGGCGTGCTGCGGCTGATCCTGGAAATGGACGGCGAGGTGGTGGAGCGCGCCGATCCGCATATCGGCCTGCTGCACCGCGGCACCGAGAAGCTGATCGAATACAAGAGCTACCTTCAGGCGAATCCGTATTTCGACCGGCTCGACTATGTCAGCCCGATGGCGCAGGAACACGCCTACGTCCTGGCGGTGGAACGGCTGGCAGGCATCGAAGTGCCGGAACGGGCGCTGTGGATTCGCACGCTGTTCGATGAGATCACGCGCGTCCTCAACCACCTGCTCAACGTGACCACCTATGCGCTCGACGTGGGCGCGATCACGCCGAGCCTGTGGGGCTTCGAGGAGCGCGAGAAGCTCATGGAGTTCTACGAGGCTGCGTCCGGCGCGCGGCTGCATGCGAACTACTACCGCCCGGGCGGCGTCAATCGCGACCTGCCGGCCGGGCTTGCCGAGCGGATCGCCGAATGGGCCGAGACGTTCCCGAAATTCATTGATGAGATCGAGGAACTGCTCACCGGCAACCGCATCTGGAAGCAGCGCACCGTCGATATCGGCGTGATGAGCGCGGAACAGGCGCTGGCCTGGGGATTTGCCGGCCCGTGTCTGCGCGCGAGCGGCGTGCCGTGGGACCTGCGGCGTTCGCAGCCCTATGCGATGTACGACCGCGTCACCTTCCAGGTGCCGGTCGGACGGAACGGCGACTGCTACGACCGCTATCTCGTGCGGGTTGCCGAGATGCGCGAGAGCACCCGCATCATCAAGCAGTGCCTCGAACAGATGAAGCCGGGGCCGGTGAAGGTGCTGGACCACAAGTTCTCGCCGCCGTCGCGTGCCGAGATGAAGCGGTCGATGGAAGCGCTGATCCATCACTTCAAGCTGTTCACCGAAGGGTTCCACGTGCCGCCGGGTGCGACCTATGCCGCCGTCGAGTCGCCCAAGGGCGAATTCGCGGTGTATCTGGTGGCGGACGGCACCAACCGTCCCTATCGCTGCAAGATCCGGCCAACTGGATTTGCCCATTTGCAGGCGGTGGACGTGATGTCCAGGCGCCACATGCTGGCCGATGCCGTCGCGATCATCGGATCGCTCGACATCGTGTTCGGCGAGATCGACAGGTAGCGCATGGCCGAGGAAATCGAGCAGCCGGTGCATTTCGCGTTCGACGCCGAGAGCGAGGCGGAGATCGCGACGCATCTGGCGAAATACCCGCCGGGCCGACAGGCGAGCGCGGTGATCCCGCTGCTGTATGTGGTGCAGGCGCAGATGAAGCGCAGCACCGGCAGCGCGTGGGTGCCGCGCGTTGCCATGGACGCGGTGGCGGCACGGCTCGGGATGCCGCCGATCCGTGTCTACGAGGTCGCGACCTTCTACCTGATGTTCAACACCCGCCCGATCGGCAAGTTCCACCTGCAGGTGTGCACGACGACGCCGTGCTGGCTGCGCGGTTCGGACGAGGTGACGGCAGCGTGCCGCAAGGCGACCGGGATCAAGGCATGGGGCGAGACCAGCGCCGACGGGATGTTCACCATGACCGAGGTCGAATGCGTCGGCGCCTGCGTGAACGCGCCGATCCTGCAGGTGGACGACGATTTCTACGAGGACATGGACGCCGCCCGCACGGAGGCGCTGCTTGCCGCGCTGCGCCGCGGCGAGCGTCCGCCGGCCGGCTCCATGGCCGGGCGCCAGGGCTCGGCGCCCGAAGGCGGCCCGACGACGCTGCTCGAACCGACGGTGGCGGAGTGATCCGATGCTGAGCGACCGCGACCGCATCTTCACCAATCTCTATGGCCTGCACGACTGGGGGCTGGACGGCGCGCGCGCGCGCGGCGACTGGGACGGCACGGCGGCGATCCTGGCCCGCGGGCCGGACGCGATCGTCGAGGAGATGAAGTCGTCCGGCCTGCGCGGCCGCGGCGGCGCCGGGTTCCCGACCGGCATGAAGTGGTCGTTCATGCCCAAGCAGGTCGGCGACCGGCCGCACTACCTCATCGTCAATGCCGACGAGAGCGAGCCGGGCACCTGCAAGGACCGGGACATCCTGCGCAACGACCCGCACAAGCTGGTGGAAGGCTGCCTGATCGCATCCTTCGCGATGCGCGCGCACGCCTGCTACATCTACATCCGCGGCGAATTCGCGGCCGAGGCGAAGCGGCTGCAGGCGGCGATCGACCAGGCCTATGCGGCCGGGCTGATCGGCCGGAATGCCTGCGGATCTGGCTGGGATTTCGACCTCTATCTGCATCGCGGCGCCGGCGCCTATATCTGCGGCGAGGAAACTGCGCTGCTCGAAAGCCTCGAAGGCAAGAAGGGAATGCCGCGGCTGAAGCCGCCGTTCCCGGCGGCGGTCGGGCTGTACGGCTGCCCGAGCACGGTGAACAATGTTGAGAGCATCGCCGTCGCACCGACCATCCTGCGGCGCGGCCCGGCGTGGTTCTCGGCACTCGGCCGGCCGAAAAACACCGGCACGAAGCTGTTCTGCATCTCCGGCCACGTGAACAAGCCCTGCAATGTCGAGGAGGAACTCGGCATCCCGCTGCGCGAACTGATCGACCGCTATGCCGGCGGCGTGCGCGGCGGGTGGGACAATCTGCTCGCGGTGATTCCCGGCGGTGCCTCGGTGCCGGTCATTCCGAAATCCGTCTGCGACACCGTCCTGATGGACTTCGACAGTTTGCGCGACGTGCGGAGCGGGCTGGGCACGGCGGCGGTGATCGTGATGGACCGGTCCACCGATATCATCCGGGCGATCGCGCGGCTTTCCCAGTTCTACAAGCACGAAAGCTGCGGGCAGTGCACGCCCTGCCGGGAAGGCACCGGCTGGATGATGCGGGTGATGAACCGCATGGTGCAGGGCCGCGCCGAGCCGGAGGAGATCGACACGCTGGAGCAGGTGACGCGGCAGGTGGAGGGACACACGATCTGCGCCCTCGGCGATGCCGCGGCGTGGCCGATCCAAGGCTTGATCCGGCATTTCCGACCGGTCATCGAGGACCGTATCGCCCAGTACAAGGCCGGCCGCGCCGCGCGTCCGCTGCCGCTTGCCGCGGAGTAGTCCGATGCCGAAAGTGACAGTGGACGGCATCACCGTCGAGGTTCCTGCCGGATCGAACGTGCTGCAGGCCTGCGAACTGGCCGGCAAGGAGATTCCGCGCTTCTGCTACCACGAGCGCCTGTCGGTCGCCGGCAACTGCCGCATGTGCCTCGTCGAGATCGAGAAGGCGCCGCCGAAGCCGATCTCCTCCTGCTCCTATCCGGTGGCCGACGGCATGGTGGTGCACACCGACAGCCCGATGGTGCGCGCGGCGCGGCGCGGCGTGATGGAATTCTTGCTGATCAACCATCCGCTGGACTGCCCGATCTGCGACCAGGGCGGCGAATGCGATCTGCAGGACCAGGCGGTCGGCTACGGCATGGACCACACGCGCTACGGCGAGAACAAGCGCGCGGTGAAGGACAAGTATCTCGGCCCGCTGGTCAAGACGGTGATGACGCGGTGCATCCATTGCACGCGCTGCATCCGCTTCGCCGCCGAGGTTGCCGGCACGCCCGAGCTTGGCGCCACCGCGCGCGGCGAGAGCATGGAGGTCGGCACCTATATCGAGCACGCGCTGACCAGCGAACTGTCCGGCAACCTGATCGACATCTGCCCGGTCGGGGCGCTGACCTCCAAACCCTATGCGTTCGTCGCGCGGCCGTGGGAGCTGCGCAAGACCGACAGCATCGATGTGCTGGACGCGACTGGCGCGAACATCCGTATCGATGCGCGCGGGCCGGAAGTGCTGCGCATCCTGCCGCGGGTCAATGACGACGTGAACGAGGAGTGGCTGGGCGACAAGTCCCGCTTCGCGATCGACGGGCTGCGGCGCAAGCGGCTCGATTCCTGCTGGGTGCGGCGCGACGGCAAACTGCATCGCGCGAGCTGGGCGGAGGCGTTCGATGCCATCGCCGCGCGGATCGACGGCGTGCACGGCGACCGCATCGGCGCCGTCGCCGGCGACCTGTGCGATGCGGAGAGCATGCTGGCGCTGCGCGACCTGATGGCGACGCTCGGTTCGCAGAATCTCGACTGCCGGCAGGACGGTGCCGCGCTGGATGCTTCGCGGCGGGACTTCTACCTGTTCAACACCACGATCGCCGGCATCGAGGAAGCGGATGCGATCCTGCTGGTGGGCACCAATCCCCGCCACGAGGCGCCGCTGATCAATGCGCGCATCCGCAAGCGGTGGCTGGCGACCGGCGCGCATATGCCGATCCTCGGCATCGGGCCCGAGGTGCCGCTCACCTATGACGTCCGCTGGCTCGGCAACACGCCGCGCCTGCTGAACGATCTGGGGGACGCGGCCGGTCTGCTGCGGGACGCGAAGCGGCCGATGCTGGTGCTGGGGCAGGGGGCGCTGCGGCGGCCGGATGGTGCGGCGATCCTGGCGGCGGCATGGCGCGTGGCGACGGATCACGGCATGCTGACCGGCGACTGGCACGGGTTCAACGTCCTGCACACCGCCGCGGCGCGGGTCGGCGGAATGGATCTCGGCTTCCTTCCCGGGCCGCGCGGCAAGCCGCTCGCCGGCATGCTGGACGGCGGCGTGGAGGTGTTGTGGCTGCTCGGCGCCGATGAAATCGCGCCGGAGCGGATCGGGCGGAACACCTTCGTGATCTACCAGGGCCATCACGGCGACCGCGGTGCGTCGCGCGCCGACGTGATCCTGCCGGGTGCGGCCTATACCGAGAAGAACGGCACCTACGTCAACACCGAAGGCCGCGTGCAGCGCGGGTTCTTCGCCACCTATCCGCCCGGGCAGGCGCGCGAGGACTGGAAGATCCTGCGCGCGTTCAGCGACCGGATCGGCCGCCGGCTGCCCTATGACACGATCGAGGCGCTGCGCGCGCGGCTGGAACAGATCAACCCGGTGTTTGCACGGCTTGACGCCTCCCCGCGCTTCGGCATTTCCGATCCGGCCGGGCCGGCGGGCGATCCGGCCGCCGTCGGCGATGCGGCGTTTGCGCTGCCGATCGAAAGCTACTACCAGACCGATCCGATCAGCCGCGCGTCTCCGACGATGGCGGAATGCACCACGACCTACCGGCCCGTCGCGGCCGTAGCGGCGGAGTAGACGATGGCTGGATTCTTCGCCACTCCGCTCGGCATCACCGTGCTGACAGTGCTGGAGGCGCTGGCGATCATCGTCCCGGTGCTGGTGATGATGGCCTATCTGACGCTTGCGGAGCGCAAGGTGCTGGCGGCGATGCAGTTGCGGCGCGGGCCGAACGTGGTCGGCCCGTTCGGTCTGTTCCAGCCGTTCGCCGACGCCATCAAGATGGTGTTCAAGGAAACCATCATCCCGACCGGCGCCAACCGCGTGTTGTTCCTGATGGCGCCGATGCTGACCTTCGGGCTGGCTGTCATCGCCTGGGCGGTGATCCCGGTGAACGACGGCTGGGCGATCGCCGACATCAATGTCGGCGTGCTGTATCTGTTCGCAATCTCCTCGCTCGGCGTCTACGGCATCATCATCGCCGGCTGGGCCAGCAATTCGAAATGCGCCTTTCTCGGCGCGCTGCGCAGCGCGGCGCAGATGGTGTCGTACGAGGTCTCGATCGGATTCGTCATGGTCAGCGTGCTGCTGTGCGTCGGCAGCCTCAACCTGAACGACATCGTGCTGGCGCAGCGGCATGTCTGGTTCTGCATCCCGCTGCTGCCGATGTTCGTGGTGTTCTTCATCTCGGGCCTGGCGGAAACCAATCGTTCCCCGTTCGACTTGCCGGAAGGCGAGAGCGAGATCGTCGCCGGCTTCTTCGTCGAGTACAGCGCGATGGCGTTCGCGCTGTTCTTCCTCGGCGAATACACGAACATGATCCTGATGAGCGGGATGACCACGATCCTGTTTCTCGGCGGCTGGCTGGCGCCGTTCGGCGTCGCGCCGTTCATCTGGCTGCCGGGGCCGATCTGGTTCATCCTGAAGGTCTGTTTCTGCCTGTTCGTGTTCATCTGGGTGCGCGCGACCTTCCCGCGCTACCGCTACGACCAGCTCATGCGGCTGGGCTGGAAGGTGTTCCTGCCGCTGTCGCTGCTGTGGCTCATCATAACCGCCGGCGCGCTGATGCTGTTCGGCTGGCTGCCGCAAGGAGCGTGACGCATGGCCCTGCTCGATCGCACCGCCCGCAGCCTGCTGCTGACCGAACTGCTCGCCGGCATGGGGCTGACGCTGCGCTATTTCTTCCGCCGCAAAGTGACCATCAACTACCCCTATGAGAAGGGTCCGCTGAGCCCCCGTTTCCGCGGTGAGCATGCGCTGCGCCGCTACCCGAACGGGGAGGAGCGGTGCATCGCATGCAAGCTGTGCGAAGCGATCTGCCCGGCGCTGGCCATCACCATCGAGGCAGAGCCGCGCGAAGACGGGTCCCGCCGGACCACGCGCTATGACATCGACATGACCAAGTGCATCTACTGCGGCCTGTGCGAAGAGGCCTGCCCGGTCGATGCCATCGTCGAGGGACCGAATTTCGAGTTCGCGACCGAAACGCGGGAGGAGCTGCTGTACGACAAGGCGAAGCTGCTGGCCAACGGCGACCGGTGGGAGCCGGAGCTGGCGCGGCGGCTGGAACTGGATTCGCCGTACCGGTAAGGGTCCCCAGATGATCGCCGCCATCACCTTCTACATCCTTGCCGCCATCCTGCTTTTTTCCGCGGCAATGGTGGTCAGCGCCCGCAATCCGGTGCATTCCGTGCTGTTCCTGATCCTCGCCTTCTTCAACGCGGCGGGTCTGTTCCTGCTGGCGGGTGCGGAGTTTCTGGCGATGATCCTGGTCATCGTCTATGTCGGCGCGGTCGCCGTGCTGTTCCTGTTCGTCGTGATGATGCTGGACATCGACTTCGCCGGG
Source organism: Pseudomonadota bacterium (assembly GCA_021808185.1). Lineage (GTDB taxonomy): Bacteria > Pseudomonadota > Alphaproteobacteria > Acetobacterales > Acetobacteraceae > CAJCJG01. Next base: position 2,043 of record JAKBCB010000059.1, on the reverse strand, counting down.
CTGCGATCCGGGTTCCAGCGCTATCTGCCGGTCGGGCTGGCGGTCGGCGTCGTGCTGCTGGTGGAGCTGGGCATCGTGCTGGGCGGCTGGCGGCTGGCACCGCAGGCATCGGCCCTGCGCTACGCACCGACGGCACCGGCGATGCAGAACACCGCGCAGCTCGGCAATCTGCTCTATACCGACTACATCTTCCTGTTCCAGACGGCGGGGCTGGTGCTGCTGGTGGCGATGATCGGCGCAATCGTGCTGACGCTGCGCGGGCGCCAGGGGTCGCGGCGGCAGAACATCCTGGTGCAGACGGCGCGCACCCCGCGCGAGACGCTGGAACTGATCGACGCACCGCTTGGCGCCGGCATCGGCAGCCTCGGCATTCGCCGCCCGATCGTCGCCGAGCCGGACGAGGCATCGCCGGATGAGGCTGCCGCCGTTCCCCTGCATCATGAAGGGCACTGAACGATGCTGCCGGTCGGGATCACGCATTACCTCGTCGTCGCGGCCATGCTGCTGGTGCTTGGCGTGTTCGGTATCTTCCTCAACCGCAAGAACGTCATCATCATGCTGATGTCGATCGAGCTGATCCTGCTCGCGGCGAACATCAATCTGGTCGCCTTCTCGGCGATGCTGCAGGACATGGTCGGGCAGGTGTTCGTGATGTTCACCCTGACCGTCGCGGCGGCGGAGGCCGCGATCGGGCTGGCCATCGTGGTGATCTATTTCCGCAATCGCGGCTCGATCCAGGTCGAGGACGTGAACCTGATGAAGGGCTGACGCAGGATGCTCTACGCCGTCGCGATCTTCGCGCCCCTGTTCGGCTCCGCCGTTGCCGGGCTGTTCGGCAAGGCAATCGGCGACCGTGCGGCGCAGGCCGTCACCATCATCTGCATGGTGCTGGCCTCGGTCTGCGGTGTCGCCGCCTTCGTGCAGCTTGTCTATGTCGGCGCCCCCACCGGCGTCGTGCCGATCGGCAACTGGATCTCCGCCGGGTCGTTCCATGCCGAATGGGCGTTGCGCTACGACACGCTGTCCGCGGTCATGGTGGCGATGGTGACAACGGTCGCGACGCTGATCCACATCTACAGCGTCGGCTACATGGCGCATGACGAGAACCATACGATCTGGCGGTTCTTCAGCTATCTCAGCCTGTTCAGCTTCGCCATGCTGATGCTGGTCTCTGCCGACAACCTGCTGCAACTGTTCTTCGGGTGGGAGGGGGTCGGCCTCGCGTCCTATCTGCTGATCGGCTATTGGTATTACCGGCCGAGCGCGGGTGCGGCGGCGATGAAGGCGTTCATCGTCAACCGTGTCGGCGATCTGGGTTTCGCGCTCGGCATCGCGCTGGTGTTCCTGCAATTCGGCGCGATCGATTTCGGCACCGTGTTCGGCGCGGTGCAGACCCACATGGATGCGACCTACCATGTGCTCGGCCACACCTGGCGCGCTTACGAAGTGATCGGCGTCCTGCTGTTCTTCGGCGCGATGGGGAAATCGGCGCAGATCGGGCTGCATGTCTGGCTTCCCGATGCCATGGAAGGGCCGACGCCGGTGTCGGCGCTGATCCACGCGGCGACGATGGTGACGGCCGGCGTGTTCCTGATGGCGCGGTTCTCTCCGGTGTTGGACTATGCGCCGGGTGCGCTGTCCTTCATCACCTTCATCGGCGCCACCACCGCGCTGTTCGCGGCCACCGTCGGCTGCACGCAGAACGACATCAAGCGGGTGATCGCCTATTCGACCTGCTCGCAGCTCGGCTACATGTTCGTCGCCGCCGGGGTCGGGGCGTATCAGGCGTCGATCTTCCATCTGCTGACGCACGCCTTCTTCAAGGCGCTGCTGTTCCTGACCGCCGGATCGGTGATCCACGCGATGTCGGACGAGCAGGACATGCGCCGGATGGGCGGGATCTGGCGCATGATCCCGGTGACCTACGCGATGATGTGGGTCGGCAATCTGGCGCTGGGCGGTGTGTTTCCGTTCGCCGGCTACTTCTCGAAGGATGCGATCCTGGAGGCCGCCTGGGCGTCGCATACCGGCATCGGCCAGTAC
>JAKBCB010000058.1 GCA_021808185.1 Pseudomonadota bacterium | reverse complement strand
TGCCCCACCGTTCCGGCAGGTGGAGTTCGACATCATGTACGGCGAAGGCATCAGCAAGGTCGGCGAACTGATCGACCTCGGCGTGAAGGCCAACGTGGTGGAGAAGTCGGGCGCCTGGTACAGCGTCGATAGCCAGCGCATCGGCCAGGGCCGGGAGAACGCGAAGCAGTTCCTGCGCGACCACCCGGAAGTCGGCGCGGTGGTCGAGCGCAAGCTGCGCGAGCAGTCGGGCAACGTGGCCAACGCGATGCTGGCTTCCGAAGAGGAGCAGGAAGCGGCAGAATAGTCGCCCTTTTCGCGGCCACGCCGCCCGGGGTGCCATGTTCGATACGCCGATCCCGTCGGGGGGGCTGCCCCTCGACGGCGATGACCTGGAGTTGCTCGACGCCGCCGAGGCGGTGTTGCGGGCGCATTACCGGCCCTTCTGGCACATGGTCGCGGCCGCGATCCGCTCGCGCGATGGGCGGATCTGGACCGGGGTGCATCTCGGCGCCACGGTCGGACGGTTGTCTGTCTGCGCCGAGGCGGTGGCCCTCGGCCGTGCCGTGATCGAGGGCGACGGCAGCATCGCCACCGTCGTCGCCCTCCGCCACCCCAAGCCCGAGGAGCACGACCGCCGCCTCGCGGTGGTGGCGCCCTGCGGCGCCTGCCGGGAGATGGTGGTGGATTACGCGCCGGACGCGCTGGTCATCATGCCGCTGCCCGATGGGCCGCTGAAGCTGCCGGCGCGCGGGCTGTTGCCGTTCCCCTACCGGCGGTAGCGGTCGCGCTCGACAACCGCGCGCCGCCGGCGTTGGATGCTTCCGAAAAACGAAACCGCGCGGCGCGGTGCCAACGGACGGGAGGCGACGGATGCTGGTGGACAAGCAAATGCGTGGGCGGGTCGCGGTGGTCATGCTGAACCGGCCGGAACGGCTGAACGCGGTCACGTTCCAGATGCGCTCCGAACTGATGGCGATGCTGGCGACACTGGACGCGGACCCGGCGGTGGGCGCCATCGTCATCACCGGCGCCGGACGCGGTTTCTGCGCGGGGCAGGATCTGTCCGAGGCAGCCTCGATGACCATCGAGCATGTTTCGCGCCTTTTCAATCATTTGCGCGGCATTTATATTGCGATGCGTGAGCTGACCAAGGGCTGTGTGGCCGCTGTCAACGGGGTAGCCGCCGGGGAGGGGTTCCAGCTCGCGCTGTGCGCGGACCTGCGCATCGGCCATCCTGGCGTGCGCGTGGGCCTGCCGGAGATCGGCGTGGGGCTGGCGAGCGTGCTCGGCGCGCATCTGCTCAGCCTGCATTCCGGCCACGGCATCGCGCTGGAAATGGTCCTCAGCGGCGCACTCGTCGATGGCCAGCGCGCCTACGACCTCGGCCTGCTGAGCACGCTGGTGGCGGAGGAAGACGTGCTGGAGCGCGCCATCGCCACGGCCGAGCAGATGGCCGCCCGCCCGCCGCTCGCGGTGCGGCAGAGCAAGCGGCGCTACCGCGACGTGACCAAGCCTGCCTTCGACGCCGCGTGCGAGGCGGCGCTGCACATGGCGGTGGAAGCGTATTCCCACGGCGAGCCGCAAGAAGCCATGCGCACCTTCCTGCACGCGCATGGCAAGGGCGGCCGGGGGTAGCGGCCGGCTCTCGCCGGCGTGGCCCGAGGCGTGCATTCTGGCGGCACGACCTTGACCGAGAGGAAAGCCATGTCCCGCACCCTGATCGTGGCCGGGGCCCAGACCGGGCCGATCGCCCCCGACGAAAGCCGCCGCCACGTCGTCGGCCGGCTGATCGAGCTGCTGCGCGCGGCGCACGCGCGCGGCGCGAAACTGGTGGTGTTCCCCGAACTGGTGCTGACCACCTTCTTCCCGCGCTACTGGATGGAGGACCAGGCCGAGATCGACGCCTGGTTCGAGAGCGAGATGCCGAACGCGGCCACCATGCCGCTGTTCGACGAGGCGGTACGGCTGGGTATGGGCTTCACCCTCGGCTACGCGGAACTGGTGCGCGAGGGCGGCCGCACGCGGCACTTCAACACGTCCATTCTTGTCGATGCCCATGGGAAAATCATCGGGCGCTACAGAAAAGTGCATTTGCCCGGACATTCCGACAATCTGGGCGACGTGCCATACCAGCACCTGGAGAAGAAGTATTTCGAGCCGGGCGACCTGGGTTTTCCGGTCTGGCGCGCGTTCGACGCCAATCTCGGCATGGCCATCTGCAACGACCGCCGCTGGCCGGAGACTTACCGGGTGATGGGCTTGCAGGACGTGGAAGTGGTCATGCTCGGCTACAACACGCCGCTGCGCGGGCCGCTGCCGCGCCAGTACGACCATCTGGCGGATTTCCACAACAAGCTGTCGATGCAGGCCGGCGCCTACCAGAACTCCTGCTACGTGGTGGGCGTGGCCAAGGGCGGGTTGGAGGATAATTGCGACCTGCTCGCGGGCTCGATCATCTGCGCCCCCTCAGGCGAGATCATCGCGCAGGCGATGACCGCCGGCGACGAGGTGATCACGGCGGCGCTCGACCTGGATCTGTGCCGGATCAACAAGGAAGCCGTGTTCAACTTCGCGGCGCACCGGCGGATCGAGCATTACGGCCTGATCAGTTCGCGCACCGGGGCGGTCCCGCCAGGGGAGTAGCCCGCGCCCGCACCTCCTCCGCCGTCACCCCGCGCGCCCGCAGATCGCGCAGGGTGGCGGCGAGGTCGCGCTTGGCGAGCCTGCGGCCGTGCTCGTCGGTCAGCAGAGGGTGGTGGGCGTAGCGCGGCGCCGGCCAGCCCATCAGGGCCTGGAGCAGGCGATGCACATGCGTCGCCGGCTTCAGGTCGATGCCGCGCGTGACCAGCGTGACGCCCTGAAGCGCGTCGTCGTGGGTAACGCAGAGATGGTAGCTGACCGGCGTGTCCTTGCGGCCGAGCACCACGTCGCCGAACATCTCCGGCGTGCAGTGGACGGGGCCTTCGCCTTCCTCATCGAATGCGAGCGGCGCGCGGATGGCGGCGCGCGCGCGCGCCATGTCCAGCCGCAGCGCGAACGGCGTGCCGGCGGCGATGCGCGCGGCGCGCCCGGCCGGCGAGAGGTCGCGGCAGATGCCGGGATAGATGGGGCCGTCCGGCCCGTGCGGGGCGGCGACGCTGCGGGCGATTTCCGCGCGGGTGCAGAAACACGGGTAGAGCAGGCCGCGCGCCGAGAGGTTGTCCAGCACCGCGCGATACTCGGCCAGATGCGCGGATTGCACCCGCACATCGCCGTCCCAGTCCAGGCCGAGCCACGCCAGATCTTCGAGAATCGCCTCGGCGAATTCCGGCCGGCAGCGCGTCGCGTCGATGTCCTCCAGCCGCAACAGGAAGCGCCCGCCCCCGACGCGGGCGCGGCGCCAGGCGGTCAGCGCGGAGAAAGCATGGCCAAGATGCAGGTATCCGGTCGGGCTCGGCGCGAAGCGGGTAATGAGGGGCATGGCGCGCTATATAGAAGGGCGGCAAACGCAGGGGGAACCGGTGCGCACACTCGATGGACCGCGCTGGGGCCCGGCGTCCGGCGCCGCCCCCCGGCAACTGGTGGTGCTGGTGCATGGTCTCGGGGCCGACGGTCACGACCTGATCGACCTCGGCCCGCAATGGGGCAAGGCGCTGCCGGATGCGCTGTTCGCCGCCCCGGACGGGCCGGAGCCGAACGGGTCGGCGCCGTTCGGGCGGCAATGGTTCGATCTGTGGGACCGCTCCCAGGCGGAACTTGCCGCCGGGGTCGCGGCTGCCGCGGTGGATCTGCTGGGCTTCGTCGACGCGGAACGCATCCGGCTCGGGCTTTCGCCGGACGCGGTGGCGCTGATGGGCTTCAGCCAGGGGGCGATGGTCTGCCTGCACGCCGGCTTGCGCCGCGCCGTGCCGCCGCGCGCGATCCTCGGTTTCGCGGGCGCGCTGCTCGACCCGGCGCTGCCGGCGCTCGCCTCCCCGCCGCCGGTGCTGCTGGTGCATGGCGAGGCGGATCAGGTGGTGCCCCCCGCCGCCTCCCGCCTGGCGGCGCAGACGCTGCGTGGCGCGGGGGTTGCGGTGGAACTGGTGACCGTGCCGCGACTCGGGCATGGCATCGACGATACCGGGCTGTCGGCCGGGGCGCTGTTCCTGCAACGCGCGTTTGCCGAGATGCCGTCCGAACAAGGCGCGCCAAGCCACGGATAATGACGAGGCGATGAAACCGCGCGGCGGCTGCTTGCGGGCGCGCGGGGTTGGATGCGATAACTTTCGCGGTTCGCGGCGTCGTACACTGTTCGGTGGGCGGCCTATCACCGCCTGATCCGAAACGCCGCCGCGAAGTCGCGGATGGATCGGGGGCGGCATTTGCCTGACGGCGGCCAACACTTTCCGGCGCTGGTATTGAACGCGGATTTCCGCCCGCTGTCGTATTTCCCGCTCTCGGTCTGGGCGTGGCAGGACGCAGTGAAGGCGGTGTTCCTCGACCGCGTTTCGGTGTTGAGCGAATACGACGCCGAAGTACACTCCCCGAGCCAGACCATCCGCCTGCCCAGCGTGATCGCGCTGAAGGACTACATTCCCGCGGCGCGGCGGCCAGCCTTCACCCGGTTCAACGTGTTCCTGCGCGATGCGTTCAGTTGCCAGTATTGCGGCGAGCGCAGCCCGGCGCCGGACCTGACCTTCGACCATGTGATCCCGCGCTGCCGGGGCGGGCGGACGACGTGGGAGAACGTCGTCACCGCCTGCGGCTGCTGCAACCTGCGCAAGGGCAGCCGCCTGCCGCGCGAGTGCCACATGTTCCCGCGCAACGCGCCGCGCCAGCCCAGCACCTGGGAATTGCAGGAAAACGGCCGCGCCTTCCCGCCGAACTATCTGCACGAAAGCTGGCGAGATTATCTGTATTGGGATAGCGAACTGGAAAGCTGATGCTTGGCGCGTGTTGAAGCCAAGTGATTATCCACAGATTACACAGATTAAAATCATTGCGTGTTCTGTAGTTAATCTGTGAAATCTGTGTAATCTGTGGATAAATTTCTTGCTTCATCCGGCCGCGATCGCTTCCGCCACGTCAGACCGCTGCCAGGGCCGCCAGCACTTCGTCCGGCCGTTCCGTGAGCAGCATGTGGCCGGCGCCGTCGAGGACCGACAGTTTCGCGCCTGGGATGCTCTTTGCGAGGTCGGTGGCGCCGCGCAGCGGGGTCATCATGTCGCGGCTGCCTTGCACGATCGCGGTGGGGCAGGCGATGGCGGCGGCGGCGGCCGGACCGTTCCTGTAGGCGTCGCAGGCGAACAGATCGGCGTGCAGCACGCCAGGGGCCGCGCGTTCCCACACGGTTTCAGCGCCGCCCATCATCCACATTCCGGGCGCCGGGCTGCCGCCGAGGCCGGCGGTGAAACCGAGGCCCCAGATGCTCAGCATTTCGATCGCCTCGTGCCGGTTGTCGGCGGCGGCGGCGAGCAGATCGGGATGCACCGGCATGGCGGTGGCCGCGCTCACCAGTCCGAGGGCGCGAACCCGCGACGGATGCCTCGCCGCCGTTTCCAGCGCGACCAGCGTGCCCATCGAATGCCCGATCAGCCCCGCCGTTTCGATCCCGAGCGCGGCGAACAACGCCGGCATCCAGTGGGCCATGGCGGCGATGCTGGCCAGCGGCGCGCCGGCCGATCTTCCGTGGCCGGGCAGATCGACCGCCACGACATTGCGGCCGTGATGCGCGAACCACCGGCTTTGCAGCGCCCAGACCGAATGGTCCAGCCCGGCGCCGTGGACGAGCACCACGAACGGCAAATCCGGGCGGAGCGGCTGCCCGCCGGTTGCGATGAAGGTTCTGGCGCCGTTGATGTCGAGAAACATGGGCTCAGGCCTTCTGCGCGGCGCGCAGCGCCTGGGCAAGGTCGGAGACGATGTCGTCGGCCGCCTCGATGCCGACCGACAACCGGATCAGATCCTCGCTCAACCCGGCGGCGGCAAGTTGCTCGGCGCTCATTTGCTGGTGCGTGGTGCTGGCCGGGTGGATCACCAGTGTTTTTGCGTCGCCGACATTGGCGAGATGTGAGGCGAGCCGCACCGACTCGATGAACTTGCGCCCCGCCGGCCGGCCGCCCTTGATACCGAAGCTGACGATGGCGCCGGCCCCTTTCGGCAGCAGGCGCTTGGCCAGTTCGTGGTCGGGGTGGGAGGGCAGGCGCGGATGCGTCACCCAGGCGACCGCCTTGTTGGCACTCAGGAACGCCAGCACCGCGTCGGTGTTGCGCACATGCCGTTCCATCCGCAGCGGCAACGTCTCGATCCCCTGCAACAGATGGAAAGCGTTGGTCGGCGAGAGGCAGGCACCGAAATCGCGCAACCCCTCGGCGCGGGCGCGCATGATGAACGCGGCGGGGCCGTATTGTTCGGAAAAGACCATCCCGTGATAGCCGGGATAGGGCTGCGTGAGGGTGGGGAACCGGCCGGAGGCGTCCCAGTCGAACCGCCCGCCGTCGATCAGCGCGCCGCCGATGGCGATGCCGTGGCCGCCGATCCATTTGGTCAGCGAATGCATCACGATGTCCGCGCCGAGGGCGATCGGCCGGCTGAGGAACGGGGTGGCGAACGTGTTGTCGATCAGCAGCGGCACGCCGGCGGCGTGCGCGATGTCGGCCAGCGCCGGGATGTCCAGCACTTCCAGCCCCGGATTGCCCAGCACCTCACCGATGACGAGCCTGGTTTCCGGGCGGATCGCGGCGCGGAAGCCATCGAGGTCGCGCGGCTTGACGAAGGTGGTGGTGATGCCGAAGCGGGGCAGAGTGGTCGCGAGCAGATTGATGGTCCCGCCATAGAGCGAGGACGATGCCACGATATGGTCGCCGGCGCCGGCCAGCGTCGCGATGGCCAGATGCATCGCCGCCATGCCGCTTGCCGTCGCGACCGCGCCGACGCCGCCTTCCAGCGCCGCCAGCCGCTCCTCCAGCACCGCGACCGTCGGGTTGGAGATGCGCGAATAGATGTGGCCGGGGCGTTCGAGATTGAACAGCGCGGCGGCGTGATCGGCGTCCTGAAACACGAACGAGGTGGTCTGGTACAGCGGCACGGCGCGGGCGCCGGTGGTCGGGTCCGGGTGCTGGCCGGCGTGTAGGCTGAGCGTCTCGAAGGCGGGGGGGCTGGGGGCGGGCATGGTGTCCTCGGCTGCGGCGGGCGCGGGGCAGCGTCGCGCGGGCCGGGCGCGGGCGCAACACTGATACTTGAAATATGAATAAGCGTATGTCATAAGTAAGTTTCGATGTTCTCGATAGGCTTAGGCATGGGTCCCGCATGATCACGGCGGCGCAAATGAAGGCGGCGCGGGCGTTGCTCGGGCTCGACCAGAGGCAGGTGGCCGAGCTTTCCGGCCTGTCGCTGCCCACCATCCAGCGGATGGAGGCGAGCGACGGCGTGGTGCGCGGCAATGTCGAATCGCTGATGAAACTCGTCGGCGCGTTTCAGACCGCCGGGATCGAGCTGATCGGCGAGGGCGCCGCCAGCGCAGATGGCGGGCGCGGCGTGCGGCTGGCGAGGCGGTAATGGTGCTGCTGGTCCTGCTGTGCGCGGCATGGCTGCTCGCACTCGCCTTCGGCAGCGTGCCGGTGGCGCGGCGGGAGGGGGCGAGTTCCGTCGTCTATGGCGCGAGCCTCGCCGCCTGCGTGGTGGCGCTGCTGGCGGGCTTGCTGGCCGACGGTGAGTCGGTGCTGGTGTTGCCCCTGGGCATCCCGTGGCTCGGCGCACATTTCCGCTTGGATGCGCTGTCGCGGTTCTTTCTGGTCATTGTCGATCTCGGCGGGGCCGCGGCCAGCCTTTACGCCATAGGCTACGGGCGGCACGAGCACGAGCCGCAGCGGGTGTTGCCGTTCTTCCCGGCATTCCTGGCGGGGATGAATCTGGTGGTCGTCGCCGATGACCCATACACTTTCCTGTTCGCGTGGGAGTTGATGTCGCTCGCCTCCTGGGCGCTGGTGATGTCGCACCATCGCGAGCCCGGCAACGCGCGCGCGGGCTTTGTGTACTTGCTGATGGCGACCTTCGGGTCGCTGGCCCTGCTGCTGGCGTTCGGGCTGCTGGCGGGCACGGATGGCGGCTATGCGTTCTCCGCCATGCGCCTGGGCGCGTCCAATTCGCGCCGCGCCGTCCTTGTGCTGGTGCTGGCCATGCTGGGCGCCGGATCGAAGGCGGGGCTCGCGCCGCTGCATGTCTGGCTGCCGCTCGCGCATCCGGCGGCACCGAGCCACGTCTCGGCGTTGATGAGCGGGGTGATGACGAAGGTGGCGATCTACGCCTTCATCCGCATCGTCTTCGACCTGCTGGGGCCGCCGGACTGGTGGTGGGCGGTGCCGATCCTGGCGCTGGGCGCGCTGAGCGCCGTGCTGGGCGTGCTGCACGCGCTGATGGAGCGCGACCTGAAACGGCTGCTCGCCTACAGCACCATCGAGAATGTCGGCATCGTCTTCCTCGGCCTGGGCCTGGCGCTGGCGTTCCGGGCGAACGCGATGCCGGAGGCGGCGGCGCTGGCGATGACGGCGGCGCTGTTCCACGCTTTCAACCACATGCTGTTCAAAAGCCTGCTGTTCTTCGGCGCCGGCAACGTGCTGGTGGCCACCGGCGAGCGCAACATCGAGCGGCTGGGTGGCCTGATCCACCGCATGCCGATCTCGGCGGGGGCGTTCCTGATCGGCTGCATGGCGATCTCGGCGTTGCCGCCGCTGAACGGGTTCGCCTCCGAATGGCTGACCTTCCAGACCATCCTGGTCAGCCCGCAACTGCCGCAATGGACGCTGCGGCTGCTGGTGCCGACGGTGGGCGCCCTGCTGGCGCTGGCGGCGGCGCTGGCGGCGGCGTGTTTTGTCCGGGCGTTCGGCATTGCCTTCCTCGGCCGGCCGCGCTCGGCGGAGGCGGCGGCCTGTGTCGAGGCGGATCGGTTTTCGCTGGCCGCGATGGGCGGGCTGGCCGGGCTGTGCCTGCTGGCCGGGGTGTTCCCCGGCGTGGTGATCGATGCGGTGGCGCCGGTGACGAAGCTGCTGCTGCACGGCCGGCTGGCGGCGCAGACGGCGCAGCCTTGGCTTTCGGTGGTGCCGATCGCCTCGCGCAACAGCTCCTATAACGGGCTGATGATTCTGCTGTTCGCGTCGGCCTCGGCGATGGTCGCCGCCGCCGCTGTGCACCGGTTGGCCGCGCGCGGGGTGCGGCGCGCGGTGTTGTGGGATTGCGGCTTTCCCGGGCTTGGGCCGCGCACGCAATACAGCGGCGCCAGCTTCTCCCAGCCGATCCGCCGCGTGTTCGGCCCGCTCGCGTTCCGCTCCTCCGAGACGGTGGAGATGCCGGCGCCGGGCGACATGCGGCCCGCGCGCATTCGCAAGCATCGGCACGATCTGGTGTGGGAGGCAATCTATCTACCGCTCGCGCAGGCGGTGGCCGGCATCGCCGAGCGGCTGAACGCGCTGCAATTCCTGACCATCCGCCGCTATCTCGGCTTCGTGTTCGCGGCCCTTGTCGTGCTGCTGATGGCGGTTGCTGCATGGCAATGATCTTGTCCGTCGTCACCCAGGGCGGCCAGATGCTGCTGGTGCTGCTGCTGGCACCGTTGCTGACCGGGTTCGTGCGGAAAATGAAGGCGCGGCTGCAACGCCGGCAGGGTGCCTCCGTGCTGCAACCGTATCGCGACCTGCGCCGGCTGCTCGGCAAGGATGTGGTGCTGGCGGACAACGCCTCCTGGCTGTTCCGCGTGCTGCCGTACCTGATGTTCGCCGTGACCTGGGTGGCGGCGGCGCTGGTGCCGACGTTTGCCACCGGACTGCTGTTTTCCTGGTCGGGTGACCTGATCGTGATCACGGCGCTGCTTGGCACCGCGCGCTTCCTGCAAGCCATCGCCGCGATGGATGTCGGCACCGGCTTCGGCGGCATCGGCGCCTCGCGCGAGGTGATGTTCGCTTCGCTCGCGGAACCCGCCATGATCATGACGGTGTTCGCGGTCGCCCTGGTCGCCGGATCGACGCAGCTTTCCACCGTTGCCGACTACATGATGAGCGGGCAGGTCGGGCTGCGCGTGTCGCTGGCACTGGCGCTCGTGGCCTTCGTGATCGTGGCGATCGCGGAGAACGCGCGCATCCCGGTGGACAACCCGGCGACGCATCTGGAACTGACCATGGTGCATGAGGCGATGGTGCTGGAGTATTCCGGGCGCCATCTTGCGATGATCGAGCTGGCCGCGTCGCTGAAGCTGCTGCTGTATATCTCGCTCATCGCCTGCATTTTTGTCCCCTTCGGCATGACGGCGGGACACGACGGCTTGTTCGCCTACCTGCTGGGAGTAGCCGCGTATCTGGCCAAGCTGGCGGTCGCTGCAGTGATGCTGGCGATATTCGAGACATCGATCGCCAAGATGCGGGTGTTTCGGGTGCCCGGCTTCATCGGGGTGGCGCTGATGCTGAGCCTGCTGGCGACGCTTCTGCGCTTCGTCTCGGGGAATCTGTAGCCATGCATGGGTTCGGATTCGATCTCGCGCACATGCTGGCCGGCGGCCTTGTGCTGGTCAGTCTGGCGATGCTGTACCAGGACCGGCTGTATTCGCTCATCAATACGCTCGCCGTGCATGCCGTCGTGCTGGCGCTGTCGGTGGCGTGGCAGGCGCGCATCCAGGATGCGCCGCATCTGTACATCACCGCCGTCATCGCGCTCGGCTTCAAGGCCATCGTGGTGCCGATGGCGCTGCGTCGCATGGTGTTCAAGCTCGGCATTCACCGCGAGATCGAGAACGTGGTCGGCGTCGGCCTGACCATGCTTGGCGCCATCGGGCTGATCGCGCTGTCGCTGGTGGTAATGCTGCCGGCGACCATGCACGCGGACCCGCTGGCGCGCGAGGACATCGCGCTGGCGCTGTCGGTGGTGCTGATCGGCCTGCTGATGATGGTCACGCGGCGCAACGCGGTTTCGCAGGTGGCGGGGTTCATGTCGCTGGAGAACGGCATCGTGCTGGCGGCGACCGGCGCGCAGGGGATGCCGCTGGTGGTCGAAATTTCCGTGGCCTTTTCCATCCTGATAGCTTTCATCGTCATCGGCATCTTCCTGTTCCGCATCCGCGAGCGCTTCGACACCGTCGATGTGCAGGCACTCGACCGTTTCCGGGGAGAGCAGCGATGAACGCCGTGAGCATCGTGCTCGCCGCGCCCGTGGTCGCCGCCGCTGTGCTGGCGGCGGTGCCGGGCTACCGCATCTCGGCGCGCCTCAATATGGCCGCGTGCCTGATCTCGCTGCTCGCGGCATTGTCGCTGTTCGCGCGGCGGCCGGAGGTCGGCAATTACCTGATGATCGACGACCTGAACGTCGTGTTCATCGTGCTGAACACCTTCGTCGGCTTCACCGCCAGCGTGTTCAGCGCCAGCTACATAGCGCACGAACTGGACAGCGGCCGGCTGACTGTCGGCTACCTGCGATTCTATCATGCGATGTACCAGCTGATGATGTTCGGCATGAACCTCGCGTTGGTTGCCAACAACATCGGGCTGATGTGGGTGGCGGTCGAACTCGCGACGCTGACCACCGTCGTCATGGTCGGCATTTACCGCACGCACGAGGCCATCGAGGCTGCATGGAAGTATTTTATACTTGGCAGCGTTGGCATCGCGCTCGCGCTGTTCGGTACCATCCTCGTCTATCTGGCCGCGCGGCCAGTGCTGGGGGCGGGGAGCGATGCGATGGTATGGACCGTCCTGATTACCCGCGCGCACGATTTCGACCCCTCGCTGTTGAACGTCGCGTTCGTGTTCCTGCTGCTCGGCTATGGCACCAAGGTGGGGCTGGCGCCGCTGCACGCATGGCTGCCGGATGCGCACGCCGAGGGGCCGACGCCGATTTCGGCCGTGCTGTCCGGGCTGCTGCTGAACGTGGCGCTGTATGCGCTGCTGCGCTTCAAGATGCTGCTGGCGGCGAACCCGGACGCCATCGCGCCGGGACCGCTGATGGTCACGCTCGGCCTCGTCTCGCTGCTGTTCGCCGGGTTCATGCTGTACCGCCGGCGCGATATCAAACGGCTGTTCGCCTATTCGTCCATCGAGCACATGGGCATCATCGTGTTTGCCTTCGGCATGGCCGGGCCCTTGGGCAATTTCGCCGGGCTGTTGCAGATGACCATGCACAGCCTGACCAAGTCGGCGATCTTCTTTTCCGTGGGCCACGTGGCGCAGGTGAAAGGCTCGCAACGCCTGTCCGACATCGGCGGCCTGACCACGAGCCATCCGGTGCTGGGCTGGGGGCTTGTGGTGGGCGTCGCGGCCATCGCCGGGCTGCCGCCGTCGGGCGTGTTCATGAGCGAGTTCCTGATCGTCAGCTCGACGTTCGCGCGGCAGCCGTATCTGGCGACCTTGGTGGCGCTGGGGCTGCTGGTGGCGTTCGGGGCGCTGCTGATGCAGCTCTCGCGCATTGCCTTCGGCGAAGTGCGGGGCAAGGTCGGGCCGGTGGAGGCATCCTACGTGCCGATGTTCGCGCATCTGGCCATCGTGCTGATCGCGGGGATTTTCCTGCCGGGACCGCTGGTGCGCTGGTTCCAGCATGTCGCGGTCCTGCTCGGGTAGCGCGCGCCATGACCGATTTTTCCGATCTGCTGTCCCTCGGCGAACGCGTGGGCTTCCATGCGCCCTGGCCGCGCGCGATCGTCGCGCCGGAAGCCTGGGAGGAGGGCGGGCGACTGCTCGCGGCGGGCGAGGTTACGCTGCTCGGGCTGTGGGGCGAGGCAGGCTGGGCGCACATGGC
>JAKBCB010000057.1 GCA_021808185.1 Pseudomonadota bacterium | reverse complement strand
GTCCCACAGCGCGGCGGAGGCGTTCTTCGCCACCGGCTTGCCCGCGCGCCTGATGTCCTCCAGCAGCAGCACGCCGTCCGGCCGTTCGATGTCGTGATAGGCGCCATCGGTGCCGAGGAATTGCGAACGCCCCGCCTCGACACGGTAGAACGCGCGGCCGGCCGCATCGGCGAGCAGACCGGGAACAGCGATGCCGGCCTCGGTCAGCCGGGCCGCGACCCAATCCGCACCGAGCTTGTCGATCAGTTGGAACGGCCCCCAGGTCCAGTTGTACCCGAGGCGCATCGCCGCATCGACCGCGACCACATCGGCGGCGGCGGCGGGCACCAGCGAGGCTGCATAAGCGAGCGTGCGCAGGAGCACCGCTGACGCATAGGCACCGACCTGGCCCGGTGCCGTGAGCAGCGCCCGCAGATCGCGCCCGGCAGCCCGGATCTCCGGCAGGTCGGCCTTGCGCTCCGGGCGGTAGGTGCCGCCACGCAGATCCATGGCGAATTTCTCGCGCGCGCCGCCCTTGCGCTCCAGCCGATAGAAGCCGCCCTGGCCCTTCCGGCCGGTGAGCCCCTCGGCGATCATGCGCGCGATCAGCGGCACCTCGCGATCGACCGAATGGAACGCATCGCCCGCCGGCAGCAGGCGCCGCATCGAGGCATTGACCTGCGGGCCGATATCGATGCCGACGAGATCCATCAGCCCAAACACGCCGGTTTTTGGCACGCCCATCGGGCGGCCCAGGATCGCGTCGGCGTCCTCGACCGCGAGCCCCTGGTCGATCGCCTCGATCAGCGCCACCTGCATCCAGTAGATGCCGAGCCGGTTGGCGATGAAGCCGGGGCTGTCCTCGCACCGCACGATGCTTTTGCCGAGCATGACATCGGCGAAGCGCGCCACCTCCGCCACGATGCCGGGGTCGCTCTCCGGCCCCGCGACGAGTTCCAGCAGGCGCATGTAGCGCGGCGGGTTGAAGAAATGCGTGATGAGGAAATCGTGCCGGAACGCCGCGCTCATGCCGTCGGTCAGCGCGCGCAGCGGGATGGTGGAGGTGTTGGAACTGATGGCGGTGCCGGGGCGGCGCACCGCGTCGATTTTGCGGTACAGCGCCTGTTTCACGTCCGGGCGTTCCAGCACCGCCTCGACGATCCAGTCGCAGCCGGCGAGCTTGCCGATATCGTCCTCGGTGTTGCCGGTCTCGACCAGCTTTGCCGCACCCTTATGCATGAACGCCGCAGGCTCGGTCTTGAGCAGCCGCGCGACGGCGGATTCGGCCAGCGCGTTGCGGTTGTTGGCGCCCTGCGGCACGATGTCGAGCAGCACCACGGGAATCCCCGCGTTTGCCGCCTGGGCCGCGATGCCGGCGCCCATGGTGCCCGCGCCGATCACGCCGATCTTGCGGATGCGGTCCATCAGATGCGCTCCAGAATCGTGGCGATGCCCTGGCCGCCGCCGATACATTGCGTGGCGAGCGCGTAGCGCCCACCCTCGCGCGCCAGCAGCGATGCCGCCTTGCCGGTGATGCGCGCGCCGGTGGCGCCGAGCGGATGGCCGAGCGCGATGGCGCCGCCGTCCAGATTGATCCGGTCCTCGGCGATGCCGAGATCGTGGGCGCAGGCGAGCGCCTGGCTCGCGAACGCCTCGTTCAATTCCACGATGTCGATGGCGCCGATGTCCAGCCCCGCGCGGGCCAGCGCCTTGCGCGTTGCCGCCACCGGCCCGATGCCCATGATCTCCGGCGCGCAGCCGGCCACCGCCACGGACTTGATGCGCGCGAGCGGCTTCAGCCCGGTGCGCATCGCGTAGTCCTCGCTGCACACCAGCACGGCCGCCGCACCGTCTGTCAGTGGCGAGGACGTGCCGGCGGTGACGGAGCCGTCCTTGTCGAACGCGGCCTTCAGCCCGGCGAGCGTCTCGGCGGTGGTGTCGGGGCGGATGCAGCCGTCCTGCGCGACCATGCCCGCTTTCGCGCGGATCGGTACGATCTCGTCGTCGAAGCGGCCTGCTGCGCGCGCCTCGGCGGCGCGGCGATGGCTGCGCACGGCGAACTCCTCCTGCGCCGCGCGCGGGATCTGCCATTTGCGCGCGACGTTCTCGGCCGTCTCGCCCATGCCGATATAGGCGGCGGGATTGGCCTTTTGCAGCGCGGGGTTGATGAGCGGGTTGAAGCCCATCATCGGCACGCGGCTCATGCTCTCCAGCCCCGCACAGATGAACACCTCGCCCGCGCCGATGCCGATCTGGCCGGCCGCGATGTGGATGGACTGCATCGAGGAGCCGCAGAAGCGGTTCACCGTCATGCCGGCGACCGAGAGCGGCAGGTCGGCCAGCAACCCCACGAGGCGTGCCACGTTCAGCCCCTGCTCGCCTTCGGGGAAGGCACAGCCGAGGATGATGTCCTCGATATGCTCCGGCCGGACGCCGGTGCGCGCGACCAGCGCGCGCACGACTTCCGCCGCCAGATCGTCCGGGCGTACCCGTGCCAGTTCGCCCTTGGCCGCGAAGTGGAACGGCGAGCGGACATAGCCGGCGATCACCACATTGGTCACGCGCATCACTCCTTCTGGTTGGATCAGCCGGCGGCGCGGCGCGGCGGCGGCGCTGTCTGCTGCAAAGCCTGTTCGGTCTGCGCCTTGATGGCGCGCAATTCCGTCAGCGCCTCGGTCAGTGCCTCGGCCTGCTGCTCGAGGCGGTCGATCCGATCGCACACCTTGCCGTGCAACAGTTCGAGTTGCGCGCGCTGGGTGACGTCCGTATCGTACAGATCGAGATATTCCGCGATCTCGCTCAGGCTGAAGCCCAGGCGCTTGCCGCGCAGCACCAGGATCATGCGCGCCCGGTCGCGATGCGTGAACACGCGCGTTGTGCCGACGCGGCGCGGCGCGATCAGGCCCTTGTCCTCGTAGAAGCGGATCGCCCTCGGGGTGATGCCCAGGTCGCGCGCGAGTTCGGTTACGTTATAAAGTCGATCCATCCCCATCACCCCATGCCGGCCGCGCCGCAACCAGCTTTACGTAACGGTGAGCAGCTTCGCGTCAAGAGTGCCGGCTTTGCGCGTATTCGGCGACGAGTTCCTTGCGGGAGAGCTTGCCGATCATGGTCTTTGGCAGCGTGTCGCGTATCTCGATCTCGCGCGGCTGCTCGATCCTGGAGACATACGTGCCAAGGAATGCCTTCAGTTCCTCCGGCGAGGCGCCGTGCCCCGGCCGCAAGGTGACGAAGGCGACCGGCGCCTGTCCGCGATAGGCGTCCGGCACGCCGATCACGATGGCCTCGGCCACCGAAGGATGCTCGTACAGCGCGTCCTCGATCGTACGCGGATACACGTTGTAGCCACCGCAGATGATGATGTCCTTGAGCCTGTCGGTGACGCTCAGATAGCCGTCCTCGTCGAGCTGGCCGATGTCGCCGGTGCGCAGCGCGCCCTCGATGAACGCGGCCGCCGTCTCGTTCGGGCGGTTCCAGTAGCCGCGCATCACCTGCGGGCCGCGCACGCAGATCTCGCCGCGTGCGTTCGCCGGCAGCAGCGCGTGCGGCGCGTCGAGTGCGCGAATTTCGATGTGTGTCGCCCGCATCGCCACGCCCACCGTGCCGTCCTTGATCGTCGCGTCCGGCGGGTTACAGGCAACCACGGGTGAGGCTTCCGTCAGCCCGTACCCTTCGACCAGACGGGCGCCGGTCAGTTGCTCGAAGCGCGCGCGCACCTCGGCCGGCAGCGGCGCGCCGCCGGAGATGCAGGCGCGGACCGAGGAAATGTCGATGCGGTGGCGTTCGGCCGCCGCGGCGATGGCGGTGTAGATGGTCGGCACCGCATGCAGCACCGTGGGCTTGTCGTGGGCGAGCGCGCGCATCACCGCGCCGATCTCGAAGCGCGGATGCAGTTGCAGTTCCGCGCCGAGCGCCACGCCGCAATTCATCACCGCCGTCATGGCAAAAACATGGAAGAAGGGCAGGACGCCCATGATGCGTTCCTCGCCGTCCGCGAGGCTGGGCATGTGATGGCGCACCTGCATGGCGTTGATGCTGAGATTGGCGTGCGTCAGCATCGCCCCCTTCGGGACGCCCGTGGTACCGCCCGTGTACTGCAGCACGGCGATGTCCTTCTCCGGGTCGATCTCCACCGGCATGGGCCGCCCGTGGTCGGCGATGATTTCGGCATAGGGCGTCACGCCGTTGCCGCGCGGCGGATGCGCTGTCTCGCGCCGCTTGAAGGTGCGCCACAGCAGCGCCTTGGCGGGCGGCAGCGCGCCGGCCATCGGGCAGACCACGATCTGCTTCAGGCCGGTGCTCGCGCCAGCCTCGGCCACTTTGCCGTAGATCGCGGCAAGGTCGGGGACAATCATCGTCGTGGTGCCGGAATCCGCGATCTGGTGCGCGAGTTCACGGACCACATAGAGCGGGTTGAAGTTGACGACGATGGCGCCCGCCTGCAACGCGGCATAGTAGAACACGACGAAATACGGCGTGTTGGGCAGGCAAAGGCCCACACGGTCGCCCTTGCGGACGCCGAGCCGCTGCAAGCCGGCCGTGGCGCGCTGCACCAGCGCCGCCAGTTCGTCGTAACGCCAATGCCGCCCCATGAAGGACATCGCCGGCCGGCGCGGAAAGCGCGCGACGCTGCGCCAGAGCAGATCGCCCACGGGGAGCGGCTCGATCGGGTCCATCGTCTGGTGCGGCGCGTAGGCATGCGCGTGGGACATCGGCTTCTCCTCCCGGTGCCAACGCGACATCGGTCAGTGACCGTGTCCTTTTGGTGCGTTGGTTGACGTATACGGAACTGTTATGCCGCTTTCGTCTGGCAGACGCAAGCCTGTTGCGATCGGCTTATGCGCGGGGTGGGCGCTGGCGGTCCGGCAGGTCGATGTCGAGCAGCACGGAGGCGAGACACTTGCCGTGCGGGTCAAGCGCCAGCGAGCGGGTGACGCCGCCGGCCAGCGCGTGTTCCATCACAAAGTTGAGCGCGCCGAGGCCGGGTAGCTCGTAACGCGTCACTTTGCCCCGCACGATGGCGGCGAAGTGCGCGCGGACCCTTTCGGTGGTGACGTGCTCGGCCAGATAAGCGTAGTCGCCGGGGTCGTGGGCGATCACGGAGATCTGGGAGGTGTCGCCCTTGTCGCCGGTGCGGGCGTGGGCCAGTTCGCGCAGGCGCATCTCACGCCACCTCGTAGCTGACGCTGGGTTGCGCCAAAGCGCGCGGGATCAACGTGGAAACAACGGCGACCACCTGCCGCGCGGACTTCCACGCGCCGCCCCCGCCGGCGGGGCCGTTGGTGTACAGCGTTTCCACCTCGTTGCCGATGCGCACGGCCTCGGCCATTGTGTCCGTCCGGCCGACGACGCGGATGCGCGCCTCCGGCAATTCCGGCAACGGATCGCGCGGCGGGCGGGGGGCGGCGGCATCGACGCCGATAATCTCGAACCGCGTCTCGGTCGTGGCGACACCCGTCAGCGCAAGGCGTTCGCGCACGATGTCCAGCGCCAGACGCGCGCGTGCGACCGCGCCCGGCCCGGCATACGAGATCTGACCCTCGCCCACGAAACTGTCGAGGTAGCCGACCGAGACTTTCAGGGTATCCGGCCGTGCCCGCCCGGCGCCGCCGCGGACGGCAATGCGGTCGGGCGCGACTTCGCTGAAGCGCACGCCCGAGAAGTCGGCGGTCACGTCCGGCTGGAGATAGGCGGTCGGATCGAGCAGTTCGTAAAGCAATTGCTCCTTGCAGGTGGCAATGCTGATCCGGCCGCCAGAACCGGGAACCTTGGTGATGACGGCGGAGCCGTCCTCCGCCACCTCGGCGATGGGAAAGCCGAGACGGGCGAGGCCGGGTACGTCCTTGTAGCCGGGATCGGCGAAATAGCCGCCGGTGATCTGGCCCGCGCATTCCAGCAGATGGCCGACCACGGTGCCGCGCCCCAGCCGCCCCCAGTCGTCCGCCGCCCAGCCGAATTCGTGGATCAGCGGCGCGAGGAACAGCGCCGGGTCGCCCACGCGCCCGGTGATGACCACATCCGCCCCGCCGCGCAGGGCCGTCACGATGCCGTCGGCGCCCATATAGGCGTTGGCCGAGCGGATGCGTTCCCCGAGGCCCGCGACCGTGCCCGGCCGTTCCAGTAGCGGATAATCGCCATCGCGCACCAGCGGCAGCACGTCGTCGCCGGTGACAGCGGCGATGCGCAGCCCGGCAAGACCCAGTCCGCGCGCGACCTCGGCGGTGGCGCGCGCAGCGGCGAGCGGGTTGGCCGCCCCCATGTTGGTGACGATCCGCACCCCGCGCGCGGCACACGGGCGCAGCACCGCCTGCATCCGCGCGACCAGCAGCGGATCGAAGCCTGCATCCGGGTCGCGCAGCCGCTCGGCCTGGGCGAGCGCGATGGTGCGTTCGGCCAGGCACTCGAAGCCGAGATAGTGGATGTCGCCCTTCTCGGCGAGTTCGACGGCGGGTTCGATCCGGTCGCCGGCGAACCCGGCGCCGGAGCCGATGCGGATGGTCTTCATGGCCGGCCTCTCCAGACGGGCGCGGCCGCCCCGTCAGGCCGCCTGCGCCTGGATAGCCATGCGCCGCTGCATCCGCCGCTGCAACTGGTCCAGCACCACGGCGGCGATGATGACCAGGCCCTTGATCACCATCTGCCAGAACGAGCTGACGCCCAGCATCACCAGCCCGTCCGCCAGAATGCCGATGACGAACGCGCCGATCACGGTGCCCCAGATCGTCCCGCGCCCGCCGACCAGCGAGGTGCCGCCCAGCACGGTCGCGGCTATGGCGTTCAGCTCGAACGTCTCGCCGCTCGCGGGGTGGGAGGCAACCAGCTCGGACGCGACGATCAGCCCCGCGAACGCGGCGCAGGCGCCGGAGATCATGTAGACGGCGAGCTTCACCTTCGCCACCGGCACGCCCGAAAGCAGCGCCGCGCGCTCGTTGCCGCCCACCGCATAGACGCGGCGGCCGAACGGCGTGCGCGTGGCGAGATAGGCGGCGACGATGCCGACCACGACCAGCGCGATCACCGAGACCGGAACGCCCAGCACGGTGCCCGCGCCGAGGATGGGAAAGCCCGTGTTGTGGAATTGCGGCCGGCCGACAAGGTTGGGAAACGTCTCGCCGTTGGAGATCAGCAGCGCAGTGCCGCGCGCGACATACAGCGTGCCGAGGGTCGCGATGAACGGCGCCACGCTGAGCCACGTCACCAGCAGCCCGTTGATGGCGCCGACGAGCACGCCGACCGCAATCGCGATGGCGATCACCACCGGCACGTCCAAGAACAGCGTCACATGCAGGAAATGCAGCGGCACGCCGCGGTCGATCAGCCCGCCCGCGACCATGCCGGCAAGCCCCACGATGGAGCCGACCGACAGGTCGATGCCCCCGGTCAGCACCACGAACGTCATGCCGATGGCGAGCAGCGCGTTGATCGAGACGTGCTTGGCGAGCAGAACCAGCGTGCCGATGTCGAGAAAGTTCGGCGCCGTCGCGCTGAAGAAGCCGAGTACGACGAACAGCGCGATCAGCGTGCGCAGGCTGAGCAGCAGCAACAGCGGCGATGTCTGGCGCCGGCGCGCGGGCGAGGCAATGGTCGTGCTGGCGGTCCCTGTCATCGCGCAACTCCGGCGGCGGCCGCCGCGCCCTGATTGGCGGCGGCAACGAGACGTTCCTCGGTTGCCCGCGCGCGTGGAAAATCCCCTGTCACCCGGCCACCGGCCATCACCACGATGCGGTCGGCAACGGCCATGACTTCCTTGAGGTCGGAGGTGGCGAACATCACGCCGAGCCCCTCGGCCGCGAGATGGCGCATGGTGCGGAACACCTCGGCCTTCGCGCCCACGTCGATCCCGCGCCCCGGCTCGTCCAGCAGCAGCACTTTCGGGCGTGTCAGCAGCGCCTTGCCGATGACCACCTTCTGCTGGTTGCCGCCGCTGAGCGCGGTGACTTCCACATTCGGCGAGGACACCTTGATCAACAGGTCGCGGATGGCGCGCAGCACGGCATCGTGTTCGCGCGCGGTGTCGATGGCGAAGCCGCGCAGGAAACGCCACAGGCTCGCGAGCGACAGATTGGCGCTGACCGAAAGGCATTGCACGAGGCCCTCGCGCTGCCGGTCCTCCGGCACCAGGGCGATGCCGCGCCGGATACGCGCGGCGATCGGCAGGCCGGCGAGTTCCTCGCCGTCCAGCACCACGGAGCCTTCGGCATCGGGCTGCGCGCCGATCAGCACCTCGAACAGCTCCGAGCGGCCGGCCCCCAGCAGGCCGTACAGCCCGACCACCTCGCCGGCGGCAAGTTGCAGCGAGACGCCATCGACGAAGTAGCCGCCATGCGGATTGCGCAGGCTGACGGAGCCGATGCGCAGCGCGTCGCGCGCATCGGGGCGGGGCGGGGCCGGTACAGCGGGTTCGGCCATCGCGCCGACCATCTGCGCGATCAGCCAGGGGATGTCGATGTCCGCCATCTCGGCCGTGGCCTGCAAGCGCCCGTCGCGCAGCACGGTCACGCAATCGCCGATGCGCACCAGTTCTTCCAGCCGGTGCGAGATATACACGATGGCAACGCCCGCCGACTTCAGCTCCGCGATCACACGGAACAGGATCTCCACCTCCGTCGCCGACAGCGCCGACGTTGGTTCGTCCATGATGAGGATGCGCGCGTCATGCGCCAGCGCCTTGGCGATCTCGACGATCTGCTGCTGGGCGATGCGAAGGTCGCCAACCAGCGCGTTCGGGTCGATGTCGTGCTCCAGCCGGCGCATCAGGGCGCGCGCGGCCTCGATGTGCTGGCGCCGGTCGATGTCGATGCCGAAGCGGACGGCGGGGTAGCGCAGGAAGATGTTCTCCGCCACCGAGAGGTTCGGGCAGAGATTCATTTCCTGGAAGATGATGCCGATCCCTTGCGCCGCCGCGTCGTTGACGGAGGCGAACCGCACCTCTCGCCCGTCCAGGAACAACTGTCCCGAGCTTGGCTGTTCGACGCCGGCGAGGATTTTCATGAGTGTGGACTTGCCCGCGCCATTCTCGCCGAGCAGGACGTTGACCGCGCCACGACGCACGGCGAAATCCACGCCATGCAGCGCGGTGGTGCCGGGATAGACCTTGCCCACCTGCACCGCGCGCAGGATCACGTCGTCGGGCGCTGCGTGCGGCTGCACGGTCATGGCGCGGCCGGCGCGGTGACGCGCACTTGCACGACGGTCACTTGCGGTGGCTGGGTGGCGGACATGGCGCCCGCGAAGGCCACGCGCGCGCCCGGCACCAGCGCCGCGACATCGAGTCCCGCACGCGCCGAAGCCGTGGCGCGGTCGTTCAGTTCCCGGGACACCTGGGCGAACTGGATCTGGTTCACCACCTGATCGAACGAGACGAACGGCAGGCTGTCGCGCAGCGCGGTGCCGAAGATCACCGGGCCGATCTGCAACACCACGTCCTGGCCGCCGATCTCCATCGTCAGCGTGGCGTGGCGTAACTTCGTCTCCGCCGCCTTTATCGTCGCTTCGCCGCGCACGATGAAATTCCACGGCCCGTCTCCGGCGAGCAGGCGGTGGCCGTACTGCTTTCCCGCGGCGTTCGGGTCTTTGCCCAAGGCGTCGAGCACGACGCCGATCTCCACCGGCTTGTCGCGCATCAGCGGCAGCACCCGCGAGGCCCACAGGCTTTCGACATACTTATGCGCGTCGAAGGTCGGGTTGCCGGCGAGGTCGGTGTTGGCAACCTCGCTGTCCGGCACGACGGTCACGCCGCGCGCGGCCAGGACGAGGCAAACGAGGGCCAGTGCTGCGACCGCCAGCCAGAAGCGGAGGCGCCCGCTAGGGCGGCTCCGTTCCTCCGGCGTGGCCGCATGGGGGGATGGCATGGCGGTCACGCGCCGGCTCTCGTTTACTTCGACATCGCGAAGTTGTTCAGCTTGCCGGCGTTCTCCTTGGTGATGAGGACGCAATCGACAAGCTGCTTCTCGGGCTTGCCGGTGCTGCCGGTGCGCAGATACTGGTCGGCCTCGTCCACCGCCATGATGGCGATCTGCGTGATCGGTTGCAGTACGGTCGCGTCCATCTTGCCCGCAAGCACCGCGTCGCGCGCGTCGTTGCTGCCGTCCAGGCCGACCACATGCACCTTGGTCTTGCCGGCGGCCTGCAACGCGGCGGACGCGCCGAGCGCCATCGTGTCGTTGCCGGCGATCACGCCTTCAAGATCCGGATGCGCCTGAAGGATCGATTCCATCTTGGTGTAGGCTTCGGTCTGGACCCAGTTGGCGCTCTGCCGGTCCAGGATCTTCAGATCGGGATACTGGTCCAGCACGTCGTGATAACCCTTCGAGCGCACGCCCGCGTTCACGTCCGCCTCACGCCCGACCAGCTCCACGTAGCGGCCCTTCTCGCCGAGCGCCTTGACGAACTCCTGCGCGCCGAGCGTGGCCCCCTGGTAGTTGTTCGAGACGATCTGCGCGACGGCGACACCGGTCTTGTTGATCTCGCGATCGACAAGGAAGGCGGGGATGCCGGCCTTCTTCGCCTTCTCCACCGCCGCGATGCTCGCGTCCGACCCGGCGTTGTCGAGGATCAGCGCCACCGCCTTGCGGGAGATGATGTTGTCGATCTCCTGATCCTGCTTGGCGGCGTCGTCGTCGTTGGAAAGCACGAGCGTGGTGTAGCCGAGCTTCTTCGCCTCCGTGTCGGCCGCGTTCGCCACCTGCACGAAGAACGGATTGTTCAGCGATGCGGTGATGATGGCGATCAGCTTGCCGCTGCCCTCGGCATGGGCGGGCGCGGCGAGGGTCGCGAGCGCGATGGCCGCGGCCCCCGCGAGAAAGGCGTGTTTCATGATTGGACTCCTCCGGTTCTTGTTGAACGCGTCGTCAGTATCTCAGTTGCTCATCATACCAGTTGGACTCATGCGCGAACGCCATCCGCCTGTCAATCGGTGCCACCGCGCTTGACCTGCCGGAAAAAATCGGCGCCGCCGATCTGCCCGCCCTTCAGCACAATCTCGACCGGCGCCTGTGCGCGCCGATGTGCGAGGCACAGCGGCCCGCCTGGGGCGAGCGGCATGATCGCCTCCAGCGCGTGTATCCCAAGGCGTCCCGTGGCTTCCCCGGACGTATCGCCGCCGGCGACCACGATGCGTCGCAAGTCCGTGCGCGCGACGGCTCCCGCCAGCACCTCGCCCAGCGCCGCCGCCACGCGGCGTTGCAGTTCCTCCGGCGCATCACCCGCGCGGGCTGCCGCATCGCGCAGGGCGGCGATGGCGGGGTCTTGCGGCCCTTCGGCGGAGAACACGACTGTATCGCGATTATGTGCGAGCGCCTCGGTGGTGGCGGCGATCGCGCGCGCGATCTCCGCTGGCGCGCGCGCGGGGTCGATCACGGCCGGAACATCCAGCCGGATCGGCGCGAAGCCGTGCGCCACCGCCCAGCCGATCTGCCCGGCCGTGACCGGCGAGCAACTGCCGCAGACCGCGAGCAGCCGCTCCACAGGGCCGCGCGGCGGCGGCGGTGCGGCGGGGGGCAGCAGTCCGGCCGCCCGCCAATGCGCCACCAGCGCGTATTCGAGTCCCGAGGATGCGACGGCGAACACCCCCGCGCCACGCGCCTGCCAGATCAGCCGGCCGGCTTCGGCCAGCGTCTCGTCGTCGATCACGTCGAACAGCACCGTGCGCGCCCCGCGCCCCCGCGCCGCCGCCAGTGCCGCCTCGCCGCGCGCCTGTTTCAGCGCCACCAGATCGACCAGCTCCACCGGCTCGCGCGTCTGCCGCGCGAGGTGCTGGCGCAAGTCCGCCTCGGCCATCGGTGTCACCGGGTGGCGCGACATGGTCGGATGCCGGTCCAGCCGATAGGCCACGCCGTCCACGGCGGCGAACAGGTTGCCGAACGCCTGGTAGCGGCGCAGCGCCGGGGCCGCGACAACCATCGGGCACCAGCCGCGCCGCGTGTGCGCCAGCCCGATGTCGAGCGCGCACCCGATCGAGCCGATGGTCGGGCTGGAATCGAACGTCGAGCAGACCTTGTAGTGCAGCACCGGCGCATCGAGCGCGTCGAGCGCGCGCAGGGCGGGTGCCAGGTGCTGGCGCATCCACTCCGGCGCGCGGCTGCGCGCGGTGCCCGCGACGCCAATGCCGCGATAGCCGGCGAACCGCGTGAGATCGGCCGCGTCCGGCACATCGAGGAACAGCACCGTCGGCAGCCCGGCGAAGGTCAGCACCTCCATCACGTCGGTCGAGCCGGTGAAGTCGTCGCCGTAATAGGTGATCAGGCGACCTTCGGGGAGCGCGGTCATGCGTCGTACTGCCCCAGGGCTTCGCGCAATTCGCGATGGGTGCGCGCGTACACCGCCGCAGGGATGCCCGCCGCCGCCGCCTCCCACGCCTGCCGCATGCTGGCCACTCCCGCCGCGACGCCGCCAGGGTGCGCCATGATGCCGCCGCCGGCTGCGTGGATCAGGTCCATCGAGCCGAGCCGCCGCCACGTTGCTTCGGCTTGCACGGCGGTCTGGCCGGAGGAGAACACCGGCATCGCGACGCAAGGCCGCTCGGCCGACAGCGGCGCCAGTACCGCGCGGGCGGAGGCGATCACGCTGTCGTCGCTCTCGAAGAACTTGTTGCGCAGGCCGTTGACGTGCAGATGGTCCGCGCCGGCGAGCCGCCAAATCTTCTGCCATGCGACATACGACCAGCCGAGTGAGGGATGGCGCCCCAGCATCCCCCAGCCGTTGCGATGCGCGTGGAGGCACAGGCTCGCGTGCCGGCGCAGCGCCAGCAGCCCGGAGACGCCGACGCTGTTC
>JAKBCB010000056.1 GCA_021808185.1 Pseudomonadota bacterium | reverse complement strand
GCATTCCGGCGATGGGGGCGGCAGGTGCCGTATCGACGCTGGTGGAGCGCAAGGTGGGGCGGCTACAGGTCACACGCGGTGAGAGTACCGAAGTTGTCACAAAGAACTCCATCATCACCGTGCATCCGGGCGAACGGGTCTGCAACATGAACCCTGGCGGTGGCGGCTACGGCAACGCAAGGCAGCGCCCGATCGAAGCCGTGGTGCGCGATGTGCGCGATCGAATCGTCTCGGTCGAGGCGGCGCGTGCGGAGTACGGCGTGGTGATCGATCCGCACACACTGCACGCGGATCTGGCGGCGACCCATGCGTTGCGCAGCGTCGGCTGATCGGGAGTTTTGGACATGGCGCACCGCTATCGCCTCGGCGTCGATGCCGGCGGCACATTCACCGACTTTGTGCTCTCGATCCGCGGGGGCGATGTCCGGCTCTACAAGACACCGTCCACGCCGCAGGATCCGCGAGAGGCGATACGGGCCGGCCTCGACCTGATCTCGGCCGATCTCGGTGAGGGCGTCGAGAGCATCGTCTCGCAATGCGACCTGTGCATCAACGGCACCACGGTCGGGCTGAACGCGTTGCTCCAGCACAAGGGCGCCAGGACCGGGTTGATCTGCACATCGGGGCACGAGGACTCCATCGAGATCCGGCTTGGCCACAAGGAAGATGGCTACCGTTACGACGCGGAATATCCGCCGGCGAAAATGCTGGCGGAGCGGTACTTGCGCGTCCCCGTGCGCGAGCGCGTGCTGATCGACGGTTCTGTTCACACACCCATGCATGAGGAAGACGTGCGCGCCGCCTGCGCGTTGTTCGCGCGCGAGGGCGTGGAGGCGGTCGCGATCTCGTTCGTCTGGTCCGTGATGAACACAACGCATGAGCGCCGCGCCGCCGAGATCGTGCGTGAGATGCTGCCGAACGTGTTTCTCTCGGTGGGGTCTGAGGTGTACCCGCAGGTGCGTGAATACACGCGCACTTCGACGGCCGTTGTGAATGCCTATCTGGGCCCCATTCTCGAACGCTATGTCCAGCGCATCGACGCCTATTTCCGCGACCTCGGGGCACAGCAGCCAGTGCGATACTTCCAGTCGAACGGCGGGCTCGCGGAAGGCCGCGTGCTGGCGGCGCGTGCGGTGTATGCGATCAATTCCGGCCCGGCCTCTGCGCCACAGGCCGGCTTGTACGTGACCGAGCCGATGGGTGAGCGCAATGTCATCACCGTGGATATGGGCGGCACGTCGTTCGACATCACCCTGACGCACCAGGGCGTGACCAACGTCATCCGCAACATGGACTTCCTGCGCTACCGCATCGGGGTGCCGATGATCCAGGTGGAGAGCCTCGGCGCGGGCGGCGGCTCCATCGCCTGGATCGACGATTTCGGCCTGCTCAACGTGGGGCCGCAATCGGCGGGAGCGATGCCGGGGCCGGTCTGCTATGGCAAGGGCGGCACGGCGCCGACTGTCTCGGATGCCAATCTGGTGCTCGGGTATCTCTCGCCGGATGGCTTGCTGGGCGGTACGTTCCGGTTGGATCGCGCGGCTGCGTACAAGGCGATCAAGGAGCGTGTGGCCGATCCGTTGGGGCTGAGCGTGGAGCGTGCCGCCTACGGCATCTTCACCATCGTCAACACCAACATGGTCAACGGCATCCGGCGCGTCTCCGTCGAGAAGGGGCACGATCCGCGGGACTTCGTGCTCGTTGGCGCGGGCGGGGCGACGGCCGCGCACATCACGGCGCTGGCGAGCGAGATGGGCATCCGTCGCGTGCTGATCCCGAAGTTGGCATCCGGGTTCTGCGCGTTCGGGCAGATCATCGCCGACGTGAAATACAACTATCTCGCGACGCGGCCGATGCGTCTCGAACCCGACGCTCGGGTCGCGGACATCGAATCGCGGTTTCAGGAACTGGAAGCGCAGGCGCGCCAGCACCTCACCGCCGATGGCTTCAAGCCGCGCGACATCCGGCTCGTGCGGTCGATGGACATGCGCTACGCGGGACAGGTGCATGAATGCACCGTGGACCTGGCGACGTTCAGGATCGACGGTAAGTCGATCGAACGCGTCAAGACCGCGTTTCATGCGCGGCACAAGCAGTTGTTCACGTATGCCGAGCCGCATTCGCTGGTGGAGATCGTCAACCTCGAAGTGCAGGCCATCGGACGGATGCCGAAGCCCGCGCCGCTGTCCTTGCCGAAGGGTACCCGCACGCCGCCGGCGTCCGCCCGGCGTGGCTCGCGCAAGCTGGTGCTCTCCGCGGATGGGCGTGGCACCGATGCGCCGATCTACGACGGAACAAAACTGAAGGCGGGCAATCGTATCAAGGGTCCGGCGGTGATCGAGGAGCCGACGACGACAATTCTGATCGAAGCAAACTGGACGGCGGAACTCGACGAGCGGGCCACCTATGTGCTGACCTATGCCAGCTGACAGGAGCGACGCATGACCACGATCAACTGCGACATGGGCGAGGGGTTCGGGCTGTACCGCCTCGGGGACGACGAAGCCTTGATGCCGCTCATCACCGTCGCCAACGTGGCGTGCGGCTTCCACGCGTCGGACTTCAACCACATGCGCCGCACCGTGCAACTCGCCAGGCAACACGGCGTGAAAGTCGGTGCCCACCCCTCGCTGCCGGATCTGCAAGGCTTCGGGCGGCGTGAGATGAAGATTTCGCGCGAGGAGCTGGTGAATTGCCTCATCTATCAGGTCGGTGCCCTGAGCGGGTTTCTGCGCGCCGAGGGGATGGAACTGAACCACATCAAGCCGCACGGATCGCTCTATGGCATGGCGGCGCGGATGGAGGATATCGCGCACGCCATCTGCGACGTGGCCGACATCTTCCATGTGCCGTTGTTCGGCATGGTCGGCACGCTGCATGAAAGCATTTATCGCGCGCGCGGCCACCGCTTCGTCGCGGAATACTACGCCGATCTCGACTATACCGACGCGGGCGGCCTTATCATCACGCGGGAGCATCCGCCGGTCGATGCGGCGAACGCCGCCGCGCGCTGCGTGCGGGCGATCCAGCAGGGGCTGACGGCGTCGGTCAATGGTGTCGATGTGCGCGTCGGTAGCGACAGCGTCTGCATCCATTCGGATACACCGAACGCGGTCGAGGTCACGCAGGCCGTCCGTGCCGCCGTCGCGCCCTGGCTCGGGGCAGCCTGATGCGCCGCGTCGCGTCCGTGCTGGTCGCCAATCGTGGCGAGATTGCCTGCCGTGTGCTGCGAAGTGCCAAGGCGCTCGGCCTGCGCACCGTCGCGGTCTATTCGGAGGCGGACGCTGGCGCCGCGCATGTTGCGCTGGCGGACAAAGCGGTGGCGATCGGCGGGCCGAAGCCGGTCGATAGCTACCTGCGCATCCCGGCGATCCTGCACGCGGCTCGCGACGCGGGGGCGGACGCGGTGCACCCCGGGTATGGCTTTCTCGCCGAGAACGAGGGCTTTGCCCGCGCGGTCGAAGACGCCGGCCTCGTCTGGGTCGGCCCCACGCCGCAATCCATCGAGGACATGGGCGACAAGGAGCGGGCGCGGCTGCTGGCGAAGGCGGCCGGCGTGCCGGTGCTGCCAGGGTCGGGGCGCTTTGCGCCGGGTGAACTCGACGGACTGGAAGAAGCCGCGCACGAAGTCGGCTTTCCGCTGCTGGTCAAGGCATCGGCCGGCGGCGGCGGTATCGGCATGCGGCTGGTCGAGCGCATGGACGATCTGCGCAAGACGGTGGAGGCAACGCAGGGTCTGGCGGCGCGGTCATTCGGTGATGGGGCGGTCTTCCTCGAACGCTACGTGCGTCACGCGCGTCATGTCGAGATGCAGGTGTTCGGTTTTGGCGACGGGCACGCCGTGCATTGCTTTGAGCGCGAATGTTCGATCCAGCGGCGCTTCCAGAAGATCATCGAGGAAAGCCCCTCGCCCGGACTGACGCCGGAGGCCCGCGCCGCGATGGCGCACGCGGCCGTGGCGCTGGCGCACCAGGAACGCTACCGCGGCGCAGGCACCATCGAGTTCGTGCTCGACGATGACACAGGCGCGTTCTACTTCCTGGAGATGAACACCCGCATCCAGGTGGAACACCCGGTGACGGAGATGCTCACGGGCCTGGATCTGGTCGGAATGCAACTGCGGCTTGCGATGGGCGAGCATTTTGGCGCGCAGATGACACAGGATCGCATCCAGCGGCACGGCCATGCCATCGAGGTGCGGATCTGTGCCGAGAACCCGGCGAAGATGTTCCTCCCGTCGCCAGGGCGCATTACTCGGTTGGTGTTGCCAGAAGGTGAGGGCGTGCGGGTCGATACCGGCGTGCGGGAGGGCGATACCGTGACGCCGCATTACGATTCGATGATCGCCAAGGTGATCGTGCATGGCCCGACGCGCGATGCGGCAATTGCCCGGATGGGCGCGGCACTGGAAGGCAGCGTGGTCGAGGGCATCACGACCAATATTGCGTTCCTGCGCCGCGTGATGAACCATGAGGCATTCCGGTTTGGCCGCACGCTCACCTCGTTTGTGGACGTGCACAGGGCGGACCTGATCGGCTGACAGCGGCGCAGCAGGGAGAGGCTCGGATGATCTACGACGAACCGCGCTACATGCCCGGCGGCGACCGGTACATGCTCATTGAATTCGGTAACGAGATGAACCTCGAGCTGAATTTCATGGCCCAGGGTCTCGCCGGCGCCATCGCGGCGCAGCGACTTAAGGGAGTGGTCGAAACGGCCCCCTGCTTCGCTTCGCTACTGGTGCACTACGAGCCGGAGGATATTTCCTTCGAGGATCTGAAGTCGGAGATGTCCCGTCTGATTGCCGCACTCGGCCCATCGGACGACATCGAGTTACCGAGCCGGTTGTTTTATTTCCCCACCGCGTATTGCGACCCGTGGACGCGGGCGGCGATCGAGGATTACACCGCGAAAATCAATCCGCAGAAGGAATACGATCCCGCCTTCGTCGCGCGTCTGAACGGTCTGTCGGGGCCGGAGCAACTGGTGCGCGTGCATTCCGGTAGCGAATATTGGGTAGCCTCGCTCGGCTTTTGGCCAGGCTTGCCGTTCATGATGGCGCTCGATCCGCGCTGCGTGATCACCGCGCCGAAATACAATCCGCCGCGCACATGGACGCCGCAGGGCACCGTCGGCATGGGCGGTGCCTCGACCGCGATCTACCCGGTTGCCACGCCCGGTGGCTACCAGATCTTCGCGCGTATCCCGGTGCCGATCTGGGACCCGAAGCGGCGATTCTCGGTGTTCGAAGACAGCATCTGTCTGTTCCGCCCCGGCGACCGCGTGAAATTCGTGCCTGTCAGCGTCCAGGAGTTCGAGGAAGCGGAGCGGCAGGTGGCGGACGGCAGCTACCAGTACAACGTCGTGGGCTATCAAAAGTTCTCCGTCGCGCAGTACAAGTCCTGGGTCGCAAGCCTCGACCGCGGCAAGCGGTTCTGAAGGAGGAGGCCGGTCATGATCGAGGTGCTTAAGCCCGGGCTGGAAACGTCGGTGCAGGACTATCCCGGCCGCATCGGCTTCTGGAATCAGGGATTCCCACCGTCCGGACCGATGGATTCGTGGTCCTTCAGGCTTGCCAACGTCCTGGTTGGCAACCAGCCAGGGGCGGCGGGGCTGGAGGCGCAATACATTGGCCCGACGCTGAAGTTCCAGCGCGACACGGTCATAGCACTTACCGGCGCAGACATGGGCGCGAAGCTGGACGATGCCCCGGTGCCGCTGTGGCGCTCCATCACGGTGAAGGCGGGACAGGTGCTGGCCATGGGCGCCGCGCGCGTCGGCACGCGCTGCTATCTCGCCATCGCCGGTGGAATTGCCACCGATCCGTGGCTGGGGTCGCGCTCCACATTCCATCAGGCGGGCGTGGGCGGGATGGAGGGCAGCGCCTTGAAACTCGGCCATGTGGTGCCGGTCGCCGCGGGCGCGGGCACGCCTGGGCGGGAGGTGAAGGAAAGCGCCCGTCCGCCGATCCGCACCGACAAGCGATGGGACGTGGAAGTCTGCGCCGGGCCGAACGACGACTGGATCGATGCCGCCGGGCAGGCTCGCTTCCTGTCCGCCGATTGGAAATTGTCGGCCAAATCCAACCGCACCGGCTTCCGCCTGGATGGCCCGGAATGGACATTCACCGAAAATGCCACCAACAAGCCGCCCGAGCACGGCAGCCTGCCATCGAACATCATCGACCACGGCTATCCGCTCGGCGCCATCAACCTCGCGGGCCAGACGCCGATCATCCTCGTCAATGACGGGCCGAGCATGGGTGGCTTCATCAACCCGTACACCGTTCCCTCCGCCGCGTTCTGGAAGCTTGGCCAATCCAAGCCAGGGGAAATCTACAATTTCCGCCAGATCAGCGTGGCCGAGGCGCAGGCAATGGCGCGGCACCTGAAGGCGATGTGCACCGAGGCCTCGATCATCTGAAGGAAAGGACAACGACGATGCCGACCGAGGTGCGCACGCAGACCGCGGGCAATATGTGGAAAGTGCTGGTCAAGTCGGGCGACGCGGTAAAAGCCGGCGACACTTTGTTCATCATGGAGGTGATGAAGATGGAAGTCGCGCATGAGGCGCCTTCGGACGGCACGGTGCTGGCCGTGCACGTCGCCGAGGGCGCCGAGGGGCTCGACGCCGATCAACTGGTTGTCGAGATCGGCTAATCCCGATGTGGCCGGACGAAGTCTTCGCGGTGCTCAAGACGTTCGATGTCCGTCAGGTGGCATATGTGCCCGACGCGGGGCATGCCCGCCTCATTGAGCGCGCCCGGGATGACGCGGCGATGCGCGCCGTCCCGCTGACCACCGAGGAGGAGGGCGTGGCCGTGCTCGCTGGCGCATGCCTCGGCGGGCAGCGTGCGGTGTTGCTGATGCAGTCGAGTGGCGTGGGAAATTGCATCAACATGCTCTCGCTGATCCGCACCTGCGGCTTTCCGTTCCTGGCTCTGGTGACGATGCGCGGCGAATTCGGCGAGTTCAATGGTTGGCAGGTGCCGATGGGCGGCGCGAGCGAGGCGGCGTTGCGCCTGATGGGCATTCAGGTGGCGCGCGCCGACCGCGCGGAGGATGTCGGCGAGGTGGTCGAGGCCGCGGCGCGGATGGCCTATCTCGGGGGCGCCGCGATGGCGGTGTTGTTTGGCCAGCGCCTTGTCGGCGCGAAGCGGTTCGTTGAATGAGCGCGCTGCTGGAACGCCGCTCCGTCGTCGCCCGCGTGCTGGCCGGGCGCCGCGATCTTGCCGTGGTCGGCGGTCTTGGGGCGGCGACGTACGACATCGCCGCGGCGGGCGATCACGAGCGGAATTTCTACCTGTGGGGCGCCATGGGCGGGGCCGCGATGATCGGCGTTGGCTTGGCCCTCGCGCAGCCCGGCGTGCCTGTCCTGGTCATCACCGGTGACGGCGAGATGCTGATGGGGCTGGGCGCTTTCGCGACCATCGGCGCGCAATGTCCCGGCAATCTCAGCCTGCTCGTGCTCGATAACGGACTGTACGAGGAGACTGGCGCGCAGCAGACGCACACCGCGCTCACGACGGATCTCGCCGCCGTGGCGCGCGCCTGCGGCATTGCGGATGCGCGGGTGGTGACCGACGACGTTGCTCTCGGCGGCTTCGCCGAGCGGGTGCACCGGATCGGCAATGCGCCGTCGCTGGCGGTGGCAAAGATTGCGCCCAGCAGCGCGCCGAAGGTGCTGCCAAGCCGGGACGGCGCGTGGCTGCGCGCGCGCATGCGCGGCGCGTTCGGTTATCCGGCGCAGTAGCGGTCGTCGGGTGGCGCCGTTCCTGCGCCGCGCCACGTATCCGCTGCTGCTGGCGGTCGCCTTCGCCGGCATAGCGCATGTCGCGTTGCTGCCGCCGTTCGAGGGATTCGACGAAACCGCGCACTGGTCCTACATCCAGCAACTCGCCGACACCGACCGTATCCCGGTCTATGGGCAGGACCGGCTCTCTGGCGACCTCGCCACCTACGACGGCCCGATGGCAGCCGGCGAGGGCCAGCCATATGCGGCATGGCTGGCGACACACCGGCAAGTGGCCGGAGCATCCAACGGGCCGACACGCTTCAGCGAAGGTAGCGACCTGAACTGGCAGGCGCAGCATCCGCCGCTGTTTTATGCGCTGATGGTGCTGCCCTATCACGCCTTGGCCGGGCTGCCGTGGCGTGTGCACCTGCTCGGCTTGCGCCTCGTCGCATGGGCAGCGGCGTTCGCTGGCTTCGCCCTGAGCGTGCTGACGACACAGCGAATGCTGATGCGGCTTGGCGTGACGGGATGGCGACTCCTGCTGCCGCCAGCATGGCCGTTCCTGTTCCCGGAGTTCTTTCCGGAATTTGGCCGTTTGACCAACGATGCGCTGTGTTTGCTGCTCGTGGCATGTCTCTGGTGGATGCTGCAAGCCTGGCTCGCCCAGGGTGGCAGCCGGGCGCGGGCGCTTTGGCTTGGGACAGTGCTTGGCGCCGGCCTGCTCACCAAGGCGTTCTTCCTGCCGGTCACGGTCGGGGTGGCGCTGCTGCTTGGCATCGTGGCGTGGCGGCGCGGGGGCTGGCGGGATAGCGTGCTCGTTCCCGTGGTGGCGCTCGCGATCGGCGGATTCTGGTATGTCGCGACATGGCGCGCCACTGGCAGCGTTATCGGCGCCAACGACATGATTGCGTTGCAGGCGCGGGGCGGCATGCTGGCGGGGCTTCGCGCGCATGCCGATGCGGCGCGCTATGCCGCGGGCGTGGCGCGCATCCTCGGCACGTTCGCATGGGCGGGCACCTGGTCGTTCGCGCATCCGCCGGCGCTGCTGGTGGCACCGGTCGCGGCGTTGCCCATCGTGGCGCTCGTGGGCTTCCTGCGGCGGCGGCCTTGGCGCCATATGGAGACACTGGCGCCGCTGCTGATCGTGGCGCCGGTGATCGCTGGCCTGCTCTACCACTTGCTCGGCCGGCTGGCGGCGACTGGCGAGGGAACGGGAACCCCCGGCTGGTACCTGCACATTTTCGTCGGTCCGCTGTCGTTGGTCCTCGCCATGGGCGTGCCGAGCGCCCGATTTGCCGCGCCGCTGCTCGGCTACGCGGCGCTGTTCTCCGCCGGGGTGGCGTGGCTGCAACTGGCATTTTTCAGTGGCTGCCTGCCGCGTATCGGCATGGGACTTGTGCGACCGATGCAGGCGGTCTGCCTGCTGGATCTGGCGCGGCTGCGGCAGGTTGCGATGCCTGACGTCGGGCTTGCGTGTGCGACAGTGGCGCTGGTGCTGCTCGGCCTCGCCGCATGGCGGGCGGCTCAGCCCGGCTCGGGATAGCCTGCCGCGATCGCTTCCTGGTCCCAGGCGAGGGTTTGCGCAAAGCTGTCTGGCGTCATGGGCGCGAACCCGTCGATCAGCAGCGCATCGCCGAACGGCGCAAACCATGCCTGTGCTGCGGCGGCGGCGAACCCGGCGCGCAGCGCCGCGACGTCGCGCGCGGGCATCGCGGGCGCGGCCACGAACGCGGGCATGGGCGCGGTCGCCGTGCTTTCCAGCACCCGCAGCCCATTCGCGATCTCGGGCCGCCAATGTCGGATCAGCGTGTGCCAATAAGCGTCGAGCGGGCCGACATCGATCCGGCCGTCGCGCACGGCATCGAGCACCGCGCGCGCGGTGATCAGATTCTTCCGGACCTCGCGATACAGCCTTGGCCGCTCCGGGCTGCGATAGCGCAGCAGGTGGCGGCGCGGCGCGTTGAAGCCGGAATGCGAGTGCGCCACGGTCCAGCCGAACACGCCCGCGAACGTGTCCGCAAGCGTGCGAAACGGCGCATCCGCGCGCACGATCAGGTCGGTGCGATACACCGCGCGCCCTTCGGCCCAGGGCGCACGCGGAATCGGGGCCGCGATCGGCTGCACGTCGGCAAGGCGCAGCGCGATCGGGTAGCCGCACATCTGCACGCAGCCGAGGTCCGGGCGCTGCCACAGTGCCTCCAGCGGTTGCGGCGCGGGATATTCGATGTAGTCGAGCGCCACGCCTGCCGCGTCCGCCACGCGCGCGATCAGCGCCCGCCACGCGGCTTCCGCTTCCGGCGCCACTGCGTACATGCGCGCGTTGGCGACGAAGCTCATGCGCCGATCTCGGTGCGCCGTCGCGCGATGTAAGCGCCGATAGCCTCGCGCACCGCGAGGTCGAGCGGCGGCGCCTCGTACGCGGCCAGCGCCTTCTTCCACAATTCATGCGCCCGCATCGTTGCATCCTTGGCTCCGGCATCGCGCCAGTTCTCGAAGTTCGACCAGTCCGACAGGATCGGTCGCCAGAACGCGGTCTCGTAGCGAGCGATGGTGTGCGGCGCGCCGAAGAAGTGCCCGCCCGGCGGTACCGCGCAGATCGCGTCCACCGCGAGGTCGTCGTCGGAAAAGCTTGTGCGATGTAGAATCGCCGCCCAGCCGCGCAGCATTTCCGCGTCGATCGCCAGCTTCTCAAACGACGCCGACAGCCCGCCTTCCAGCCAACCGCAGGCGTGGTTGATCAGGTGGCTGTGCGACATGACAGACGCCCACAGCGAAAATCCAGTCTCCCACGTTGCCTGCGCATCCGCCGCCGGTGAGGCGTTCACGGCGCTGCTGCGATACGGGATACGCAGATGCCGCGCGATCTGCGCGCCGCCGAGGGTTGCCAGCACGTATTCCGGCGTGCCGAACGCGGGCGATCCGGTGCGCATATCCACGTTGCTGGTGAAGCCGCCGATCACGCTCGGGCATCCGGGGCGGATGGTCTGGATCAGCGCGATCACCGCCAGCGCCTCGGCGGTCTGCTGCGCCAGTGCCCCCGGCAGCGTCACCGGCGCCATCGCCCCCATCAGCGTGAACGGTGTCACGCACACGCACTGCCCTGCTTCGGCCATTGCCATGATGCCGTCGAGGATCTCCGCGTCGGCGCGGCGCGGCGAATTGACGTTCGTCACCAGCAGCAGCGTCGGCCGCGCCGCCAGCGCCTCCGGCGTGGTCTGGTGCTCGATGGCGCTGAGCGCGATTGCGTCGCGTGCCTGCACGGCGCCGATGCCGCGACCGGCCCATACCGTATCGCAGCACGCGATGTGCGCCTCGTACATGTCCAGATGCCGCGTGGCGACTGGAAGGTCCACCGGTTCCATCACCACGCCGCCCTGCCAGTGCAGCACGCCGAGCGCATGGGTGATTTTCAGCAGATCGCGGAACGCGGCGATGTCGCCGTAACGTCGGCCGCGCTCCAGATCGGTGACATTCGGCGCGCCGTTCACCGGCCCGAAATTCACTACGTTGCCGCCGACATGCAGGTGCCGCTCGGGATTACGGGCGTGCAGCACGAAGCTTTCCGGAGCCGTCGCGCAGGCCGCGCGCACCGTCTCGCGTGGCAGCCGCACCAGCCCGGTCTCGTCGTTTACGTCGGCGCCCGCGCGCCGCAGGTGCGCCCGCGCGCCGGGGCTGAGAAACTCGACGCCCGCGCGCTCAAGGATCGTGTACGCAGCATCGACAATACGCTCCACGTCGCCCGGCGCGAACAGATCGACCGGCGGGAATGGATTTTCGAGGCGCGGCGGCAGGCGCGGTGGCAGCGTGAAGGCGGTCGAGCGAGGCGCCCGCGCCCGTTCGCGGCGTCGCGGTGCATTTTCCGCCTCGGTCATCCGCGCAGCCTTGCGCCCTCGGGGTCGTGCAGGGGCGACAGACGCAGCACCGCGGCACATTCACGGCCGAGAATGTCGATGCTGAACCGCTCGCCCTCGCGTGCCAGCGTGGTCGGCACGTAGCCGGCGGCAAGGCTTTTGCCGACCCAGTGCCCATACGCGCCGGAGGTGATGTAGCCGACCGGCGCCCCCCCGTGCAGCACGGATTCGTAGCCGACGACATCGGCGTCCAGCGCATCCACCTCGAAGATGACGAACCGCCGCTTCGGCCCGCGCGCGCGTTCCGCCAGGGCCGCATCGCGGCCGACAAAGTCGGGCTTGGCAAAGTCCACGAAACGGTCGAGGCCGGTTTCGCCCGGCGTATAGTCTGGCCGGAAATCCTTCTGGAAGCTGCCATAACCTTTTTCCAGCCGCAGCGAACTCAGCGCCCGTCCGCCGAAATGCGTGAGATCCAGATCCTCGCCCGCCGCCAGCAGATCCGCGTGCAGTTGCATCTGATAATCCGGCGTACACCAGACTTCGTAACCGAGTTCCCCGGTGAAGCCGGAGCGCGAGAGGATCACCGGCGACATGCCCACCGCCGTCTCGCGCACGTCGAACAGCCGGAACGCGCCCGGCGAAAGGTCGAGGCGAGTCAATCGCTGCATCAGCATGCGTGCGCGCGGGCCGGCAATGGAAAATCCCGTCAGGCTCGCCGATGCCGCGCGCACGAACACATCGGCCGGCGGGTTGGTGTCGGCGAACCAGCGCATGTGGAACGCCTCGGCGAAGCCGGAACCGACGATCAGATACCGATCCGCCGCCAGCGCGGCGATCGACAGGTCGCCGAGGATGCGCCCCGCCGGATTCAGCATGGGCGCCAGCGCGATCCGCCCTGGCTTCGGCATCCGCGATGCGAACACGCGATCCAGCCACGCCCGCGCGCCGCGCCCGGTGACTTCGTATTTGCCGTAGTTCGATGTCTCGTAGATGCCGACAGCTTCG
Organism: Pseudomonadota bacterium; assembly: GCA_021808185.1. Lineage (GTDB taxonomy): Bacteria > Pseudomonadota > Alphaproteobacteria > Acetobacterales > Acetobacteraceae > CAJCJG01. The sequence continues at coordinate 182 of JAKBCB010000056.1, read as the reverse complement.
CGCACCGCGTGGCATTCGGCGCGCACATGCGCAAAGGCTTCGCTGCGGCGATAGGTCGGCGTCTCGTGCCGCGCCACGCCCGGCGGGGCGAACCACAGCGCGCCTTCCAGCCCGTAGGCAGCGCCCATCACCGCGCCGCGCGCGATCAGCCGGTCATGGATCGGCGTGCGCCGGAACGGCCG
>JAKBCB010000055.1 GCA_021808185.1 Pseudomonadota bacterium | reverse complement strand
GGAAGCGGCTGTACAAGCCCATGATCAGCGCGATCGGGATGGTGCAGACGACCGTGAACGTGCCCCACGGGCTGCCCGCCAGCGCCTTCACCACAACGAGGGCGAGGACCGCGAGAATGATGACGCAGATCATCAGCACGCCGACGCCCGCGATAGCGCCGGGGACCGCGCCGACCTCCGAGCGGATCATGTCGCCGAGCGAGCGCCCGTCCCGCCGTGTCGAGAGGAACAGGACCGTCATGTCCTGCACCGCCCCCGCGAACACGACGCCGGCAAGCATCCACAGCGTGCCGGGCAGATAGCCCATTTGCGCGGCCAGCACCGGCCCCACCAGCGGGCCCGCGCCGGCAATGGCGGCGAAGTGATGGCCGAACAGCACGTATCGGTTGGTTGGCACGTAATCGAGGCCGTCATTGTGCCGATACGCCGGCGTCGGCCGGCCGACATCGACGCCAAGCACCTTGTTGGCGATGAACAAACCGTAAAAGCGATAGGCGATGAAGTAGATGCACACCGAGGCGACGACGAGCCAAGCCGCGTTGACCGGTTCTCCGCGCGTGAGAGCCACGATCGCGAACGAGATGGCGCCGAGCACGGCCACCCCGGCCCATGTCAGCCTTGCCTGCAACGTCATCACGTGCCTCCCATGCACTTGCCCAGGTTCGCCGGCGACGGCTTCGCATGCAGTCGTGGCGGTGACGCTTGCCGAGGTCGGTGAACCGGGATTTCGCCGGTGAGCGGCAGCTTCGCTCACCCCAAAGTTAGCGTAGGCCGCCATAGCAGCAGACCGCAAGAGCCGGACTGAAAGGCACCGAACACCGGGTGCGTGGTCGGCAACGGTTCAAGCACAGCCGGACCGCGGGCTGTCGCGAAGGTCAGCATTGGCCCTGTTGTGTTGCAGAGTCCGCCTTGCGGTCTCACCGACTGACATGCCACCCAGGGGACGTTTCCAGTGTGTCCAGCGCACGTACGGTTCAGCTACCGCCCCGGGCTGATGGTCAATCCGTTCATCAATGTCCGTATCCAGGGCAGGTGGGACACGACCGGCCGCGGCGCGCGGATCGGTACCGTGTTCCGCTGGGGCATCAGGCTGGATGGCCCAACCGGCTCGGCCAATCCGCCTGGACCGAGATCTTCCAACAGCGACGAACAGGTGCACGGAGGCTGCAACGTCGGCAACGTCGGCTGGCCTGAGGCCGTGTCACGCGCAATGTGCGCGCCGGGCATCACCATCCGCCGCAAAGCAATTCTTGCCAGAGATGGTCCCAAAATTTAACAATCGTGCCGCTCGCGGGCCGAGTGCCTTGCCCGCCCAAGCGGGAGGACCAGAATGCGACGAAGTGGCGCACTGCGGTGGCTGCTGATCGCGGCGGTGATCATCGTCATCGGTTCATTCTGGCTGAACAGCGGGCCGATCCGCGACGAGGCGATGCGGGCCGGCAGGGAAGCAAGTTCCTTTCCCGCCGCCGCCGAGGACTACTTCCACGACATGGACGGCGGCATCGCGCTGAGCGAGCAGGAAATCCAGGGGCGTAACACGTGGCTCGTCTGGTCGGGCGGCAATGACCGGTTCTGGGACGGGATGACCGCGACAACCTTCGGCGCGTTCGATCTGTTGAAGATCGTCAGCTCGCATCCCGGCCAGAAATTCGACCGCGACAGCCGGTGGAACTATCTGGGACTGATCAGCGAGCCGTGCTTCGACAAGCCCACTGGCCCGGACAGCGCGCATTTCGGGCTTTGGCTGGACAAGAGGCGGGCGGACTGCCCGGCCGACCCGTTCGCTGACGCGAGCAAATACCCAGGCGTCGCGCTTGGCGCGCGCGGCGGCGCTGTGCCGGTCGGCTCCTACTATGGCGAACCCACCGGCATCATCGGCCTTCGCCTGTTTCCGAACCCGGATTTCGACGACGCGGCCAGGCGCGCATGGGATCCGGAGCGGTATTACACCGACGAAACCTACTACGATAACGCCAAGCTCGTCCGCCCGTACCGCGTCGGCATGACCTGCGGCTTCTGCCATGTCGGCCCAAGCCCGATCCACCCGCCGAAAGACGCCGCGCATCCAACCTTCGCCGATCTCAGTTCAACGGTCGGCGCGCAGTACATGTGGGTCGATCGGCTGTTCATCTACGACAGCCGGGCCAGCAATTTCTTCTTCCAGCTCGTCCATACCTACCGCCCCGGCGCGATGGACACCTCGCTGGTCTCCACCGACAACATCAACAACCCGCGCACCATGAACGCCATCTACGCGCTCGGGCCGCGGCTCGGGCAAGCGATGCGCTGGGGCAAGGAACGGCTGGCCGGCGGAGAGCTGAACAACAAGCAGTTCAACAACTACACGCAAGATCCGGCGCTGACCCGATTCTTCCAGTCGCCCGACATCGTTTTCACGCCGCGCGTGCTCAAGGACGGTTCGGATTCGGTCGGCGCGCTCGGCGCGTTGAACCGGGTCTATATCAATATCGGTCTGTTCAGCGAGGAATGGCTGACGCACTTCAACGCGGTCCTGGGCGGCAAGCCCATCTCGCCGATCGAAATCGCGAAGGCGGAGCAGAACTCGGCCTACTGGCGGGCCACCGAGGCGCAGACGCCGGCGACCGCGTTGTTCTTTCTGAAAGCCACCGCGCCGCACAAGCTGAGCGACGCGCCGGGCGGACCGGGCTATCTGGAGAAAGACCCGGCCGTGCTGGACCGTGGCGCGAGCGTGTTCGCCGACACCTGTGCGCGCTGCCATTCCAGCAAGGCGCCGCAGCCGGCCAAGGGCCTCGACCCGAACGGTTGCGCCGGCCCCGGCTACCTCGCGTGCTGGAACGCCTACTGGGCATGGACCAAGACCGATGAGTACAAGCAGCAGATGCGCGCCATCGTGCACGCGCCGGACTTCCTGACGGACAACTACCTGTCCGCCGAATTCCGCGTGCCGGTCACGCTGCTGCAAACCAACGCGTGCAGCCCGCTCGCCACCAACGCGCTGCGTGGGAACATCTGGGACAATTTTTCGTCCGAGGACTACAAGGATCTGCCGTCGGTCGGCGACATCACGGTGCACGACCCGTTCACCGGCAAGCCGTACCAATGGCACATGCCGGCGGGCGGGCGTGGCTACACACGGCCGCCGTCGCTGATCAGCGTCTGGTCCACCGCGCCCTTCCTGCTCAACAACAGCCTCGGCCCGTTCGAGCAGGACCCATCGGTCGCGGCGCGCATGCGCGTGTTCCAGGCGTCGATCGAGCAGTTGCTGTGGCCGGAGAAGCGGGAGAAGGACGCGCTGCTCGGCGACGCCGTGCCGGGGGTGATCGACCGCACCACGGCGCGCAGCAGCATCACCATCCCGCCCGGCTACGTGCCGGCGGTGCTGCGGCCGTTGCAGGACCTTCTGCATCGCTGGCTGCCGCAATTCTTCGGCGCATCCGGCGACATCGTGATCGGGCCGATCCCGCAAGGTGTGCCGGTGAACCTGCTGGCCAACATCCAGCCCCTGGCCGAAAGCAGCGACGTGGGCGAGCAGGCAAAACACGCGGAAAAACTCGTCGCACTGCTGGACGCGCTGCGGAAGGATCTCGCCGCGGCGCCACCGGGCGCCACCGATGCGGAGTTGCGGCAGAAATTCGCCAATCTGGCGGAGCCGATGCTCGCATTGAGCAAGTGCCCGGATTTCGTCGTCAATCGCGGCCATTACTTCGGCACCGACCGCTTCACCGAGGAGCCCCCGCTGTCCGATGACGATAAGCGCGCGTTGATCGCCTTCCTCAAGACCTTCTGACCCGCCTTGCCAGCGCGGGTCAGCACGGACGAGGCCGAGTGCGACCACATCGTGGTCGGCGCGGGCGCGGGCGGCGGCGCGCTCGCGGCACGGCTGGCCGAGGGCGGACGGCGCGTGGTGCTGCTGGAAGCCGGGGGCGACCCGCGCACCGGCGACGATCCGCGCCTGCCGGACGACTACGACGTGCCGGCCTTCCACCCGTTCGCGTCGGAAAACCCCGCCCTGCGCTGGGATTTCTTCGTCCGTCACGACGCCGATCCCGCGCGACAAGCCCGCGACCCGAATTTCTCCGCCGCGCGCGGCGGCGTGCTGTATCCGCGCAGCGCGGGCCTCGGCGGCTGCACCGCGCACAACGCCATGATCTTCATCGCCGCGCCGGACGCCGACTGGGACCGCATCGCCGCGCAAACCGGCGATGCGGGCTGGTCCGGAACGGCCATGCAGCGGCATTTCCGCGCCATCGAGGCGTGCCACCATCGCCCGCTCTGGCGCCTGCCGGGGCTGCTCGGCCTCGACCCGACCGGGCATGGCTGGCGCGGCTGGCTGCGCACCGAGCGGGCGTTGCCAGAGCGTGCGTTCACCGACGACCGGCTGATGCGCGTCCTGCTCGAATCAGCGCTCGTCGCGCTCGACGACGGGGGAACGCCGCTTGAGGAACTGTGGCGGCTGTTCGCGGGCCATGCCGACCCGAACGACCGCCGGCTGGCGCGTACCGGCTACGAGGGGCTCTGCTACACGCCGCTTTCCACGAACGGGCATCGCCGCAACGGCACGCGCGAACGGGTGCTGGACGTGGCCGCGCGCCGCCCCGACCGCCTGCGGATCGAAACCGACGCACTGGCGACGCGCGTCGTGCTGGACACGGACGCACGGGTTATCGGGGTCGAATACCGCAAGGGAGCCCGGCTCTATCGCGCCCATGCCGCGCCGAACGCCGCCGAGGGCGCGCCGCGGCTGCTGCGGTCGCGCGGCGATGTCATCCTGGCCGGCGGCACCTTCAACACGCCGCAACTGCTGATGCTCTCCGGCATCGGCGATCCGGCGACGCTTGCCTGCTTCGGCATCCCCGCGCTCGTCGCCCTGCCCGGCGTCGGCCGCAACTTGCAGGACCGCTACGAAGTCGGCGTCGTCAACCGAATGGCCGACGCGTGGGAAAGCCTGCACGGCGCGCGGTTCGAGCATGGCGACCCGCTCTATCAGGACTGGTTGCGAGGCGAGGGAATGTACGTGTCCAACGGCGCGGCGCTGGCGGTGGCGCGTCGCTCCAGCCCGGCCGCGCCGCTGCCGGACCTGTTCTGCATGGCGCTGCTGGCGCAGTTTCGCGGCTATTTCCCCGGCTATTCCCGGCTGATCGCCGAGAGCCACCGCTACCTGACCTGGGCGATCCTGAAAGCGCACACCACCAATCGCGCCGGCCGCGTCACGCTGCGCTCGGGCGATCCGCGCGATCCACCGGATATCCTGTTCAACAGTTTCCACGACCCCGGCGCGGCCGAGGATCTTGCGGCGGTCGTCGCCGGCATCCGCTTCGTGCGGCGGATGACCGCGCATCTGCGCGAGAGCAAGCTGATCGCCGAGGAAGTCCTGCCCGGTCCGGATGTGGAAACCGACGCGCAGCTCACGCAATTCGTGCGCGACCACGCCTGGGGCCACCATGCCGCGGGCACCTGCCCGATCGGCGACCGCGCCAGCGGCGGCGTGCTGGACGGCGCGCTGCGTGTCCACGGCACGCGCGGCCTGCGGGTCGCCGATGCCTCGGTGTTCCCGCATATCCCCGGCACTTTCATCGCGAGCGCCGTGATGATGGTCGGCGAGCGCGCGGCCGAACTGATCCTGGCGGATGCGGCATGATCGTGAAACGGTTCCATGATGCGCTGGTCGGCCTGCTGCATCTGGAGCGGCGCGTCGATCCCTTCATCCGCCCAGCGTTCGACGCGCTGCTGCGGCCGCCGCTCGCGCGGCTGACCCAGGCGCTGATCGACTGGCGCCGAACCCCGGAGCCCGACCTGCTGGCGCATGAAACCGAGTTGCAAGGCGAGGCGGCGCTGATACAGGACATCATCGCCGCGATGGCGGCCTATATGCGCGCGCATTATCGCCCCGGCGGGTTCGAGCGCGCCGGCAACACCAAGACGCACGGCGTCGTCCGAGGGCGCTTCATCGTCGGCGGCGACCTGCCGCCGGAACTGCGCCACGGCCTGTTCTCAACACCCGGCGTGTATCCCGCCTGGGTGCGCTTTGCCGGCCCCGGCCCGGGCTCGCCGCCCGACATCGAAGATGTCGGCGTGCTCAGCATCGGCGTGAAAGTCATGGGCGTCCCCGGGCCGAAGCTGCTGGACGACGAGCGTTTCACCCAGGACTTCACCGGCATCAGCACGCCCACCTTTACCACCCCGGACGTGCGGGAGAACGCGAAACTGCAACGCGCCATCGGCCGTGGCCTGCCGCTGTTCTACTTCTTCACCCATCCGGCCGACGCGGTCATGCAGGGGCTATGGGCGCGCACCCAGACCAGCCCGCTGGAAACCGCGTACTGGAGCTGCGTGCCCTATCTGCTCGGCGCGGGTCAGGCGATGCGCTACATGCTGCGTCCGCGCAACCCGGCCCGCAGCCCCGTGCCCAACCTGCCGGGCCGCCCGCCCGACAGCTATCTGCGCCAGGCGATGGCCGCCGCTCTGGCGCGCGAGAGCGCAAGCTTCGACCTGCTGCTGCAACGCCAGACGCATCCCGCCCGAATGCCGATCGAGAACGCCTCGGTGATCTGGCCCGAGCGCCTGTCGCCCTACGTCCACGCGGCGACGCTGGAGCTGCCGCGCCAGACGTTCGACAGCCCCGCGCAACTCGCATTTGCCGATGTGCTGGCGATCAACCCCTGGCATTGCCTGCCGGAGCACCGGCCGCTCGGCAACCAGAACCGCGCGCGGCGGCGGATATACCAGGATCTGTCGCGCCTGCGGCAGACAATGAACGCGACGCCGCATATCGAGCCGACCGGCGATGAGCAGTTTTAGCCCGACGCCCCGGCGATGAAGCGCAGCGCCCGCACGCCCGGAAGGAAGAAGTAGGCGCCGCCCTTCACCGTGACAAAGCGCGGCAGGCCGCACAACCGCCCAAACCCGTCCGTCGCCTGCCCCGCCGGAAATGGTTCGCGGTTGCCGAGCAGCGGGTCGGCCTCGCCGCTCAGCCCATCGAACTTTGCGTTGGCCAGCCATGCGTTCTGGATGAACTCGAACTGCCGCTGGATGTTGGCGTTCAAGCAGATGAAGTGCAGCCCGGTCTCCGGCATTGGCGCCGTGTCGGTCGCGGCGGCCTGATCGGGCGGCAGGGTCCGGCCGTATTCCCGGCCGCGACGGAGAATGCGGTGAAACCGGCTGGAGGCGATGAGGTCATCGCGCGGATCGCCCGCGCCGGCGAAACCGATCATCCGGATCGCCTGCGCGAGCGGCCCCTGCACGCCCCCCGGCATATCGCCGGTGCGCGGGTTGGCGCGGCGCACATGGGCGCCGAGCGGGCAGCGGCGCCCGTCCGGGTCGGCCGCATAGGTGAAGCCGTTCAGCCCGATATCGTCCGGGTCGGGGCCAACGCCGCGGATCGGGGCGGCCGAGGGCGGCAGCAACGGCGCGCCCGAAAGGCGGCGGCCGACCATCGTCTCGGCCAGCCCCACGGCGTCGCTATGTGCCGCCGCGAAGCGCCAGAAGCCTTGGACGTCCTGCGCAAGCTGGCGGAACACCAGATACGTGCCGTTGCGCCCCAGGTCGCGCCGCCCCGCATCCTCGGCGGCTGGCGGCAGCAGGGCGGCGCCCGGACATCCAGCGTCGAGCAGCGGTCTGTCGGTGATCCGGCCGTATTCGTTGGGATAGCCGAGCAGCAATTCCCCGGCCGCAAGCAGGTTGCCGTAGGCGAGATCGGCGTCGGTACCTGGCGTTCGCCGCCCCGCGAAGTCGAAACTCGGTTGGCTGATGCCGTCGGCGAAGCCGAACGGTTCGCGGCCCTGCATATCCGACGTGGGCAAGTCGCCGATGGTGGTGAAACCGGCAGCAAATGCCTGCGTCGCCGTCGAGGCCCGCAGCGCCGCGAGGCCGCCCGGTTCGGCATAGAGCGCAAGCAGCACGTCGGGGGTGCTCCGTCCGCCCCAGTGCCAGGCTTCCGGCGCATTGGCGCCGACATCGCCCAGGCGTCGGGACCGCTGCGCCTCGCCCGCCATGCCGGCAAGAAACTCGGCACTGAATTCGGCCAGTATCAGCTCCGGCAGGCCGAGCGCGCGCAGGCCGGCGGCCGAGAGGGCCACCTGCATCGCCACCGGCACATGGCGGTGCAGATCCGCCGCCGTCGTCACCGGCGCCGTGCCGAGCCACACGCGCGCCGCCGCCGCGTCGCGCACCCGCAGCAGCAGGAAGCAAGCCTCGGTCAGCTTGGAGAAGCCGGACTCCACGAGCGCCTGCACATCCTGGGCCTCGTGCGTGCGGGGCGTCATATCAGCGCGATCCAGCGCCGGGCCGCGTCCTCGTCCGTCGCCGCCGGTGCCAGCCCGGCGCGCAGACGGCTGTTGCGCGCGAGGTCGAATGCCGTCAGCCCCGGATAAGCCTTGAACCAGACCTCGGTCACAAGCTGGTGGCGGCGGATGTAGTATTTGAACGCCTGTTCGTTCTTCGCGCCGTTCAGCACCAGGAAGTCCGTTCGGGGATAGCCGATGCCGTTGCTGAACACGAGGTTCAAGCCCCAGGCGACCTTGTTGATGAAATCGTCCATGTAGCTGTCCAGGCTGCCATCGTAGTTGCTTGCGAACAGCAGCCGGCGGTTCTCGTCCAGCAGCACCCAGCGGGCGAAGTGGATGGTGCCGACGCGCGCCAGCCGGCCGCGCACATAGACATGCCGTGTGGTGTACTGCGCCACCCAGAGCAGGAAGCGCAGCAGCCAGAGCCGGAACGCGCCCGGCTTGAGGCTCCCGAACGCGCTGAACTGATTGCTCACATCGAAGTCCTCGATGGCCGCAAGCGCTTCGGCGTGCGGCGTTGACGGACGCGGCCAGATCGCCGGGTCCGTGCGCTCGCGCTGCCGCAGGATCACCAGGAACGGCACGGCGCCAAGCACGAACACGGGCAGCAGCACGACCAGCAGCAACGGCACCCAGATCGCGTGCAGCGCCTGCGCAAGCTGCCATGCCGGCGGTGTCGGCTCGGGCGGCGACAGAGGCAGCCGCCCCGCCTGCTGTTCGGCGGCCACGTAATCGAGCAGGTCCGCGCGCGCGGCCAGTGCCGGCATATCGGCTGGCAGCGTCAGCAGCCGTGCGCGCAGCGCCCGGTGCAGCGCCGCCTCCTCATGTATCTGCCGCACCGTTCGTCCGACCCAGTTAACGTAGAACGTGGCGGGCGCCACCGCATGTGCGCGCATCCAGACGGCGATGTCGGTATCGTCGTCCAGCGTCTCGCAATGCCGAAAGATCTTGCGCAGCCCTTCGGGCGCGAGCGTGGCGAACTCGGCCAACTGCGCCTCCGCCGGGCCATCGCATTCGCCGAGGAACGCCAGCGATACCGGCGCGCCGAAGGCCGGCGCCCCCACCGCCGCGCGGTCGGCAAGGGTTGCGTCCTCCAGCACAACGAGCCGGGCGAAATGCAGCCGGGCACACCGGCCGAACGGGATCAGCGCGTTGTCCGGGTCGGCCTGTCCTGGCGCCCACGTCATGGTGCGCAACAGGTCGCGCAACGCCGCGATTTGGCCGGCGCGGACCGGTGCCACCACCATGAAGGCGGATTGCGGCGTCATGCCCGGGACCGGCCTAGAATTGCAGCGCGAAGTCGATCAGCCGGGCATGATTCCAGAAGACCTTGCCCAGATAGAGCCTCGGCGAGATCAGGCGGATCTCGTCGCGGACCCATTGCGCCACGATCGACGTCTCCGAGTAGTCAAGCACGATGCAATCGCGCTGGTCGATCCAGCTTGGCGCCACGTACACCCGCGCGATGATCGCGTTGAGCCCGAACGGCAGGATGCGGTTGCGCAGCAATCCAGCCTTGGGATCGAAGACTTTTCCCTGCCAGGCGAACAGGTTGATGAAGGCCGCGATCTCCGGCGTGAAGGCGGTGCCCGGCGCGACGATCGCGGTGCCCTGCCCCTCGCCATCCGGGATCGGGCCGGGCGCGCTGGCCTCGAACAAGGCATCCAGTTCCGCCTGCGTCATCTTCAGCAGGCCCGCGACATCGTATGCCATCCGACCCTCCCTCCGCCGATGCGCCGCATTCCATTCCTGTGCCGCGACAGATTCAAGCGGGAAGTGCGCGCGGCTTGTCCAGAAATGTCTTCAGCGCCGCATCCGCGGCAACCGGCGGAAGCCCGACGATTTTGGCCGCTATTTGACGATCGGGATCTTTGAGCGGTCGATCGTCGCGGCCACCGCCAGCACGAGCACGGCACCAAACACGATCTGCTGCGCGAACGGATCAACCCCGATAAACGTCATGCCGATGCGCACGACCGAGACGATCAGGGCGCCGATCAGCGTGCGCGCGACGCTGCCGACGCCGCCGGTCAGTGCCGTGCCGCCGACGCAAACCGCCGCCACCGCCGGCAGCAGGAATTCGTTGGCCAGCGTCGGCGATCCCGACGAAAGCCGCGCGCCCATCACCACACCCGCCAGCGCCGCGAGCCCCCCCGAAACAGCGAGTGCCGTGACCTTGACGCGATTCACCGGGACGCCCGCAACCAGCGCCGCCGGTTCGCCCGCGCCGACCGCGATGCTCCAGCGGCCGAACACGGTGCGCCGCTCGACGAACAGGCTGGCCAGCAGCACCGCCAGTGCCACCAGAATGTCGTTAGGCATCCCAAACGTCCGCCCGGCTGCAAACGCCAGCACGGTTCCGCGCATCGCCGGCGGAATCGGCACCGATTGCGTGCCGGACAAAATCAGCGCTGCCGCGGCCGCTATGCCGCTGACCGCGAGTGTCGCGATGAACGAGGGGATGCGTAGCCGCGTCTGCGCGAAACCGCTGACCAGCCCGGCGAGCACGCCACTCGCCAGCGCAAGGGGCACGGACAGCCAGCCCACGCCCGGCAGCGTCACCGCCATGACCACGCTGGCGAGCGATGCCACCGTCTGCACCGACAGGTCGATGCCGCCGACCATGATCACGAAGGTCAGCCCGGCCCCCATGATGAACAATGTGGCGGTGTCCGCCGCCAGCAGCATCAGCGTGTTCGCCTCAAGGAACGCCGGTGAGAACATGCCGACGACCAGGACGAGCACGATCAAGGTGGCAAGCGGGGCGTTGTCTCGCAGGCGCGACTGCATCTCGGGGGACACGCGCATGATCACACCATATGCCGGATGAGATCGAGCTGCCCCGGCTTGCTTCCTGCAGGCGCCTCGAACCGCTGTGTCACCATGCCGTCGCGCATCACCAGAATCGCATGCGCGAGGCCGATGGTCTCCTCGAGCGTATCGGCCGTCAGCAGCACTGCGACGCCCTGGTCGCAGACGGTGCGTACCAGGTCGTACACGTCCTGCTTGGCACCGACATCGAGGCCGCGTGTGGGATGATCGAGAATCAGCACGCGCACCCCGGCCTCGATCCACTTCGCCAGCACGACCTTCTGCTGGTTGCCGCCGGAGAGGTTGCCGCACGGCAGATCGATATCCGGTGGACGGATCGACAGGCGCTTGACCCAGTCGCGCGCCAGTTGGCGTTCGCCGCCACCAAGCACGCCCCAGCGGGACATCCGCCGCAGCGAGGGCAGCGTGATGTTGCTTGCCATGCTCATCGGCAGCACCACGCCCTCCACGCGACGCTCCTGCGGCACGTAGCCGACGCCGACGCGCACCGCTGCGTCGGGTGACAAGAAGGTAACCGGGCGGCCGTCCAACTCCAGTCGGCCTTCGGTCTGCGGCAGCAGGCCCGCCAACGTGCGCACGACACCCTCGCGTCCCGACCCGATCACGCCCGCGATCGCCAGCACCTCGCCCGCATGCAGGTCGAAGGTGACATCCCGATACTGCCCCGCATGACCGAGTTGCTTCGCGGCCAGCACCACCTTCGGTGCATGCGGTACCTGCCGGTCCTCCCGGTAATACTCTGTGCGGCGGCCGGCACCGACCATCAGGCGGTGCAGCTTCTCCTCGGTGGCGTCGGCCGCCGCCATTCCCGCCACCACCGCGCCGTCCTTCATCACATAGACACGATCGGAAAGTTGCAGGATTTCGTCGATCCGGTGCGAGACGAACACGAAGCTGGCACGGCCTCGCAGCGCCCGCACGCGGGCGAACAGGATGTCGATCTCAATCTGTTCCAGCACCGATGTTGGCTCGTCGAGAAAGACGACGATGTGGCCATCGGTTTCCTCCTCCAACACCAGCGCCTTGGCGAGTTCCACCATCTGCCGCTCGGCGAAGGTGAGGCTGTCGGTGCGCCGCCGCGGATCGATGTCGAGATTGACCTTCCCCAGTTGCCGCCGCGCCGCCGCGTGCATGGCTCCCCAGTTGATCGCGCCATGGCGGATGAAGGCCGCCTCACGTCCGAGATAGATGTTCTCCGCGACGGAAATATTCAGCAGCAGCGACTGTTCCTGATGCACGATGCCGATCCCCGCGCGCGCCGCATCGAGCGGGGAGCGCAGGGCGATCGGCTTGCCATCGTGCAGGATGCGGCCACTGTCCGGCTGATAGACCCCCGAGAAGATCTTCATCAGCGTGGACTTGCCGGCCCCGTTTTCGCCGACCAGCCCGACCACCTCGTTACGTCCGATCTCGATCGACACATCGGCCAGCGCGTGCACCGCGCCGAACGTCTTGTTGATGCCTTCGAGCGTGAGGACCGCGTCCATCATTTCACCATGCGCACGCGGCTGCGATCGATGGAAAGCGCGACCGCGGCGATAATCAGAAGCCCCTGCACGCCGACCTGGGCATAGGGCGGCACGCCGACCAGGATCATGCCGTTGCCGAGCACGGTGACCAGCAACACACCGACAACCGTGTTGACGATGCCGCCTTCGCCGCCGGTCAACGCGGTGCCGCCGAC
>JAKBCB010000054.1 GCA_021808185.1 Pseudomonadota bacterium | reverse complement strand
CCCGGACCTCGCCGGCGCCGAGGTCGAACTCGTCGGCGAGGCGCGTCGCGAGTTCCGGCTGCGCGATGCGCTCCGTGCCCCGGAGACGCTGGCAACGCGCCCTGCCTACACGCTGATCGACTGCCCGCCGAGCCTCGGCCTGCTGACGCTCAACGGCCTCGCCGCCGCCGACGCGGTCCTGGTGCCGCTGCAATGCGAATTTTTTGCCCTCGAAGGCATCAGCCAGTTGCTGCATACGATCGACCTGGTGCGCCGCCGCCTTAACCCGGCATTGCGCTTACAGGGCATCGTGCTGACCATGCATGACCGCCGCAATAACCTCTCCGACCAGGTCGCCGCCGATGCCCGCGGTTTCTTTGGAGCCCAGGTCTATGACACCGTGATCCCCCGGAATATCCGCGTCTCCGAAGCCCCAAGTCACGGCAAGCCGGTGCTGCTGTACGATTTCCGCTCCCCCGGCGCCCAGGCGTATGTACGGCTCGCCACCGAATTGCTGCGCCGCGAGCGCGCGCAGCCCGCGCCCGCCGCATGAGCCCGCGCGAGCCTGGGCCGCGCCTCGGCCGCGGTTTGGCCGCCCTGCTTGGCGACGCCGCCGCCGCGACCGGACGGGCCGATGGCGAGGGTCCGCGTACGCTGCCGATCGACGCGCTGGAACCAGGCCCCTACCAGCCGCGCCACCCGATCGACCCCGAATCACTGCGTGAACTCGTCGACTCAATCCGCGCCCGTGGTATCCTGCAACCGTTGCTGGCGCGGCCACATCCAAGCAAGTCCGGTCGCTACCAGATCATTGCCGGCGAGCGACGATGGCGCGCCGCCCAAGCCGCGGGCCTGCACGAGGTCCCCGCGCTGGTCCGCCCGCTCGCCGACGCCGAAGCCATGGCCGCCGGCCTGGTCGAGAACCTGCAACGTCAGGATCTCAACCCGATCGAGGAAGCGGAAGGCTATCGCCGCCTGATCGACGAATTCGCCATGACGCAGGATGTGCTCGGCGAGGCGGTCGGCAAGTCCCGCAGCCACATCGCCAACACCATGCGTCTGCTCAACCTGCCGGATACGGTGCGCACGGAGGTGCAGCGAGGCACCCTCAGCGCCGGGCACGCCCGGGCCCTGCTGTCGCACCCGGAGCCGGCGAAGGCCGCCCTCGCGGTGATCGCGCGCGGCCTCAACGTGCGGCAGACCGAAGCTCTGGCGGCCCGGCAGACCGACGGCGCGGAGTTCGGTATCGCGAAACCGGCACGCCGCAAAGCGCCGGAAACGGTGGCGCTGGAGCGGTCGCTCTCGGGCAAACTCGGCCTTAAGGTCGAGATCGCCTTTGACGGAGCGAGCGGATCGATGCGGATTCACTTTCGCTCGCTCGACCAACTGGACGGGGTGATTACGCTCCTGACGCGCGACTGAAGCGCGGGGTAAAACCCCGCACCCCTTCAAAGCCACAGCCTCTGACATCCATTCACCCGCGAGCGGGTTCCAAGGGCCGACGGCCCTTGGCGGGGTTCGGCGCAGAGCCCCGATCTTTCCTACCCCCGCCGCAATGCCAGGGCACTGCGCTGCGCCAGCCCGAGCACGGCACTTCGGCATATCGTCTCGGCCGGTGCGCCCGTCCGTTTGCATGCCCGTTCGGCGTCCGACAGCCGCGCGCCGGCCGCCTCCAGTGCCGCGGCCGACCATGCCGCCAGCGCCTTCTGGAACGCCGGTTCGCGGCGAAAGAACACCGGCGGTCGCGCCGCCTTCGCCGCCTCAGCGCCGCTCATGCCACCGACCATTGCCAGCCGCGCCCGATGCAGCCGTTGCAGATGCCCAAGTGCCGCGCGCAGCACCGCCACCGCCGCGGCCCCTTCACCAAGCGCGATCTCAAGCGAACGGTCGGCGGTCGCGACATCGCCGGCGGTGGCCGCGAACAGGGCGTCCTCCAGCGACAAACCGGCGAGGTCGCCCACGCATGTCTGCGCCGCCTCCATGTCCACACGGCCGCCGGCGCCGGCATAGAGCGCCAGCTTTTCGACTTCCCCGCGAGTCACCGCCATGTCGCCGCCGAGCCGGGTTTCGAGCCATCGCACCGCGTCGGTGTCGGCGGCCACGCCGCGCGCCTGCAGGGTGCCGCGAATAACCTCGCCCAGCGCCGCGCCCTCCGCCGGATAGCAGCCGATGGCGGCAGCGTTCGCGTCGCGCTCGATCAAAGCCCGCAGTTTCGACCGCGAGGCCAATCCGGGTGCCTCCAGGATCAGGAACCCCGGTCCGCCGACCTCCAGCGCCGCCTGCACCGCCGCAAGCGCCGCATCGCCGATGTCGCGCACCCGCACCGCACGCCGCCCGCCGGTCAGCGGCGGGGAAGCCAATTCCACCGCCATCCGCCCCGCCGTCTCGCGCTCCAGCTCGCTCACCCGGAACGGATCGTCGGTGGCCCCGACGATGGCATGCACCAAACGGCCACCGCGCTCGCGGATCAGACCAACGTCGTCGCCGTACAGCAGCACTGCCCGCGCACTACCGGGATCGCGCAGAAATGCGTCGATGCGGCGGGCGTCAAGCTTCATCTCCGGTCAGCCCGTCTGCCTGGCGGCCTGCTTGGAGAAGTAACTGGCAAGCTGCAGCGCGATCTGGTCGGCAACCGCCAGCGCGACGCGCTTGTTGACGGCGTCGTTCTCCAGATCCTGCGCGAAGAACTGCTGGTCGAACAGGTTGTACCCGTCCACCGATCGCGCCACGCCGGAGGTCAGCGTTGCGCGACTGGGATCCTGGCTGACCAGCCGGTAGTTCGCCGTGCCAGTGACCCGGATCCAGGTCGCCGTCGTGTCCTGTTGGATCGCGAGCGTGTCATCGGCGATCGCGAAGGTCACCGTCAAATCGTATTCGTGTGCCGCCGCGATGCCCGCCCGCTCGAACCGTTCCTGTAGCGCGAGGCGCAGCAACTGTCCGGTGCGTTCGGGAATCAGCCCAACCGCGATCTTGGCCAGCGCCGTCGCCGCCGGGCTGTCCTGGCCGGACGTGCCAGGTCCGTACACCGGCCGGAACCCGCAGGCGGCCAGCACGGGTGCGGCCAGGATGGGCAGGAACATCCGTCGCCCGATACCTGCCATGCTCGCCTCCCGCTATCCCGCCACGACGAAATTGACGATCCGGTTCGCCACATAGACGCGCTTGACGACATGCTTTCCGTCCAGCGCCCGGACGACATTCGGCTCGGCTTCGGCTGCGGCCAAGACGTCGGCCTCGGCGCTGTCCGGCGGCATCTCCACCGTTCCGCGCAGCTTGCCCATCACCTGCACCGCGATCGTCACGGATTCGGCAGCCGTCAGCGCCGGGTCCGCCTCCGGCCAGGGCAATTCCGCGACGAGTTGCCCCGATGCCGGAAACAGCCGCGCGAAGATCTCCTCGGCCAAATGCGGCATCATCGGCGCCATCAGCAAGGCCAGAGTGCGCAGTGCCTCCAGCCGCGCCCACGCCAGCCCGGCCGTCTCGCCCGCGGCACCCTCGGCCTTCTCGGCCTCCAAGATCGCACTGGCAAACTCGTACAGCCGCGCCACCGCGACATTGAACGCGAACCCTTCCAGCGCCTCGGTGACCGCCGCGATGGTACGATGCGTCGCCCGCCGGAGGCTGCGCGCCGGCACGCCGAACGTCGCCGGAACCGTATCCCACGCCACACCGCCCGCGAACGCCTCCACCAGCCGAAACGCGCGCTGGGTGAAGCGGTAGGCACCCATCACCGCCGATTCCGTCCACTCCATGTCACGCTCGGGCGGGTTGTCCGACAGGATGAACCACCGAGCGGTGTCGGCCCCGAGCCGCGCGATAATGGCACCCGGATCGACGGTGTTGCGCTTGGACTTCGACATCGCCTCGACGCGGCCCACCAGAACCGCCTCGCCGGTCTCGCGGTGGCGCGCGGAGCCATCGCCAAGCCGCTCGATCTCGTCCGGGTACAGCCAGCGGCCGTCGGCCCCTTTGTAGCTTTCGTGCGTGACCATGCCCTGGGTGAACAGGCCGGCGAACGGTTCTTCCACCGCCAGATGTCCGGTCGCGCGCATGGCCCGGGTGAAGAAGCGCGAATACAGCAGGTGCAGGATCGCGTGCTCGATGCCGCCGATATACTGATCGACCGGCAACCAATGGTCGGCCGCCTCCCGCACCACCGGCATCGCGGCACCCGGGCTGCAAAACCGCGCGAAATACCAGGAACTGTCCACGAACGTGTCGAAGGTGTCGGTCTCGCGTCGCGCGGGCGCGCCGCAGGACGGACAGGCAACGTGCTTCCACGTCGGGTGGTGATCGAGCGGATTGCCCGGCCGATCGAACGTCACGTCCTCGGGCAGGCGCACCGGCAATTGCTCCGCCGGCACCGGCTGCACCCCGCACGCCTCGCAATGGATCACAGGGATCGGACAACCCCAGTAACGCTGGCGGCTGACGCCCCAGTCGCGCAGGCGCCAGTTCACCACACCCTCGCCCACGCCGCGCCGCGCGAGTTCGGCGATCGCCGCCGATTTGGCTGCATCCGGCTCCAGCCCATCGAGGAACCCGGAGTTGATCAGCCGCCCCGGCCCGTCATGCGCGCGGTCGCCGATCGCGTAGCTTGCGGCATCCTCGCCCGGCGGCAGCACCACGGGCACCACGGCAAGCCCGTATTTGCGGGCAAAATCGAAGTCGCGCTGGTCGTGCGCCGGGCAGCCGAAGATCGCCCCGGTGCCGTATTCCATGAGCACAAAATTCGCGATCCACACCGGAAACGTCCGCCCGGAATCGAACGGGTGGCGCACCCGCAGCCCGGTGTCGTAGCCGCGCTTTTCCGCCGTCTCGATCGCCGCTTCGCTGGTGCCCATGCGCCGGCACTCGGCGACGAACGCCGCTGCCGCCGGATCGCGCGCCGCAGCCGCCGCGGCCAGCGGATGCTCAGGCGCCACCGCGAGGAACGACATGCCGAACAACGTGTCCGGCCGGGTCGTGTACACCTCCACCTCGTCCGTGCCGGCCTCCGGCGCGGCCAGCTCAAAGCGCAGCCGCGCGCCCTCGCTGCGGCCGATCCACTTCGCCTGCATCACCCGCACCCGCTCGGGCCATCGGTCCAACCCGTCGAGGGCCGCGAGCAGCTCGGGCGCGTAGTCGGTGATCTTGAGGAACCATTGCGAGAGCTTGCGCTTTTCCACCAGCGCGCCGGAGCGCCACCCGCGCCCGTCGATCACCTGCTCATTGGCGAGCACGGTGCCATCGACCGGATCCCAGTTCACCCAGCTTTCCCGGCGCTCCACCAGACCCGCGCGCAGGAAGTCCAGGAACAGCTTCTGCTGATGGCCGTAATAGGCCGGATCGCAGGTGGCGAACTCGCGGCGCCAGTCGAGCGAGAGGCCCATGCGCTGCAATTCGCCGCGCATGTTGGCGATGTTGTCCCAGGTCCAGGTGGCCGGATGCACCCCGCGCTCACGGGCCGCGTTCTCCGCCGGCAGTCCGAAGGCATCCCAGCCCATCGGATGCAGCACCGAAAAGCCGCGTGCCCGCTTGTAGCGGGCCACCACGTCGCCCAGCGTGTAGTTGCGCACGTGCCCCATGTGGATCTTCCCACTGGGATACGGAAACATTTCAAGAACATAATATTTAGGCTTGTCGCCGCCGGGGACATCCTCGACGCGGAAGCAGCCGCGCTCGTCCCACGCGCGCTGCCAGCGCGGTTCGGCGGCGCGAAAGTCGTAGCGCGGTCTCTCCGCGCCCGCAACGGACGGCGCGGTGGCGACGGGCAGGCTGGGGGCGGCGGGTTCTGATATCATTCTCGGCGGATCATTCGGCTGCGGCAGCCGCCTGTATCCGCCAGAACCGTCGTCTCGGCAACCGCCCCGCGCGGGGGTTAGGAGCCGGTGCCGGCCTGCGCGCGCAGTTCCCTGGCCTTCGCCAGAACCATGTTCTCAAGCTCGCTTGGCTTGGCGGGATCGACCGGTGCGTCGATCCATTGGCCGCCCTGCTGCACCTGCCGGAACAGCGACACCCGGATCGCATCGGCGCGCAACTGGCGGCCGAGCACATAGGCGGTGGCCTTGAAGCGTTCGCTCGGCGAGGTGGGAGGGGTCCACCAATCGGTGATGATGACCCCGCCGAACGGATCGGCCGAGGCGAGCGGCATGAATTTCAGGGTTTCGAGCGTGCCGCGCCACAGATAGGCATTCACCCCGAGCCCGGAATCGGTTGCCGCAGCCGGCGCCTTGTCATGCCCCATGCCAA
Source organism: Pseudomonadota bacterium (assembly GCA_021808185.1). Classification (GTDB taxonomy): domain Bacteria; phylum Pseudomonadota; class Alphaproteobacteria; order Acetobacterales; family Acetobacteraceae; genus CAJCJG01. The sequence continues at coordinate 6,570 of JAKBCB010000054.1, read as the reverse complement.
GGTTGAGCAAGCCCCCCTGGCCGCCGGTCATGAAGCCGCCCGAGGAATCTTGCGGCACTTGATGGGTGTTTATGTGCGTCCCGGCCTGGTACGGATCGCCACATCCGCCAAGCGAGACAGCGAGCGCGGCGGCGGCTGTCGCCGTCATGCGCCTGAGACTCTTCATGCCGATCCTATCCTCCGCGGCTCCCCTGGCGGAGCAAGGCGCTGCGGATAACGGAAACCTCACTCGCAGACAAGCCATGCCACGTCCGTACAACGGCGAAGGGGTGGTGGCAATGCCACCACCCCCATACGCGCGCCGCCCCGTGGGGAGCAGCGTTGTCGTCAGAAGGCGAACTGGCTCGCCAGGGCGACGATGTTGCCATGCGTCGTCGTGGTGGGCAGCTTCGTCTCGTAGGTGTAGGCGTCGAACTGCAGCGTCACGCCCGGCCCGACGACATAGCTCGCGCCGAGACCCTCGCCGCTCACCGTGTCCATGTGGCCGGCGACGCCGGTCTGCTCGGAGTCGTCGTAGTTCATGCCGTAATACACGGCGCCGATCCCGAACGGCCCCATGTTGTAGCCCAGGCCGGCGATATAGGCGGTCGAGTTCTTCGAACCAGCCGGCGCCGGGCCGCCCGGCGAGCCCATGCCCGCGCCGACGGCATTGAAGTGACCGGAGCTGACGCTGCCTTCGAGTTCGACACCGGCATACGTCACGACGGCGCCGACGTTGAAGTAGCTGACGTCCTGGAACTTGATGCCCAGACCGTTGCTCTCGTAGCCGGATTCCGCGTAACCGACATCGGCCTTCACGCCGAACGCACCCAGAGTCTGATTGTACTGAATCGCGGCTTCGATGCGGTTCCGCGCGAGCCCGGCCGGATGCGCCAGCACGCCCGGCGCGGTCAGCGGGTCGCCGGTGGTCAGGTTCGTCGCGTTGTTGAGCGAGGTGTCGGTCGGCTGGTACGAGATGCCAGCCTTGAAGCCCGCGAAGCGCGGCGTCTCATACGCGATCTTCTGACGGGGGGTATCGCCGTCGTACGAGTCGGCCATGGCGAAGGTCGGAGCGTTCGGCGGGCCATACCAGGAGTAGAACAGGCCGTCACCGAAGTCGTCGCCGGTGCCGACGCCGAGGTCATCCAACGCGCCGTTCGGCGTGCCGACGGCCAGCTTGCCGAACTTGTCGCTCGACACATAGGACGACGCCGACTGGATATAGAACGTGTTGCCGCCGTTGAGGCTGGTCTGGCCCGAGTTGTTGTCCCGGATTTCCGCGGTCACACCCCAGTGGATCCCCGACGGGCTAGCGTAGTCCATGCTCGGGAAGAAGTGGAACCAGTTCATCAGCTGCGGGAACGCGCGGGAGTTCTGCCCCGTGGCGCCCGTGCCGCTCTCGCCCATGATCGCGTTCAGCATCTGGAAGCCGAGATTGATCGTGACCGAACCCGGCGCCGCGCCGTCGAGCTTGCCGGGGGTCGAGGTGATCGGGAAGGTGGGCGACTGGGCTTGCGCCGCTGTCGGCAAGTAGGCGGCGACGCCCGCGAGGGCGACTCCCGCCAGAAGAAGCTTACGCATCAATACCTCCTTGTGGTCACCGGCATGCCGGCGCTTTCCGTAGGCCCCGCCCTTCGCTCCCTCCGAAACCTTCCGCCGGAAGCGGAAGATCCCCCCTCGGGTGGGGCAGCCGGACCTGACAAGGACTATTGATCGGCGTTCACATGATCGCAATGGCGTGAGCCCCGCATTGGTGGCAATCGCGAAACACTGTTGCGAATTTGCCACGCAGGGTCACAAGCGCCATGCCGCCCAGGTGGCGGCGACGGATATGCGGATCGCGCTTACCTCATGCCACGCTCGCCTGCGTTGGCCGACGCGGCGGCGCGGACCGCGGCCGGTTCGGGAGTTGGCGAGCGAGACGGGCGGAGGCATTGCCCCCGCCCACCCGCTGGAATTCCAGCGTCGTCATCAGAACGCGAACTGGCTCGCCAGGGCGACGATGTTGCCATGCGTCGTCGTGGTGGGCAGCTTCGTCTCGTAGGTGTAGGCGTCGAACTGCAGCGTCACGCCCGGCCCGACGACATAGCTCGCGCCGAGGCCCTCGCCGTTCACAACGTCCATGTGGCCGGCGACGCCGGTCTGCTCGGAGTCGTCGTAATTCATGCCGTAGTACACGGCGCCGATCCCGAACGGCCCCATGTTGTAGCCCAGGCCGGCGATATAGACGGTCGAGTTCTTCGAACCCGCCGGCGCCGGGCCGCCCGGCGAGCCCATGCCGATGCCAACCGCGTTGAACTGACCGGTGCTGACGCTGCCTTCCAGCTCGACGCCGGCATAGGTCAGCACCGCACCGGCGTTGACGTAGCTGACGTTCTGGAAATTGATACCGAGACCGTTTTGCTCGTAGCCGGACCCGGCGTAACCGAGATCCGCCTTCACGCCCAGCGGGCCGATGGCGTGGTTGTACTGCACCGCCGCCTCGATGCGGTTCCGCGCGAGCCCGGCCGGATGCGCCAGCAGCGTGGCAGAGCCAGGCTGGAGCGGATCGCCGGTGGTCAGGCTGGTGAAGTTGTTGAGGGCCGAGTCCGTCGGCTGATAGGAGATGCCGGCCTTGAAGCCATAGAACGACGGCGTCTCATACAGCATCTTCTGGCGCGGGGTATCGCCGTCGTACGAGTCGGCCATGGCGAAGGTCGGGGCGTTCGGCGGGCCATACCAGGAGTAGAACAGGCCGTCACCGAAGTCGTCGCCGGTGCCGACGCCCAGGTCATCCAACGCGCCGTTCGGCGTGCCGATCGCGAACTTACCGAACTTCTCGCTCGACACATACGAGCTGGCCGACTGGATATAGAACGTATTGCCGTTGTTGAGGCTGGTCTGGCCCGAGTTGTTGTCCCGGATTTCCGCGTTCACACCCCAGTGGATCCCCGACGGCGTCACGTAATCCATGCTCGGGAAGAAGTGGAACCAGTTCATCATCTGCGGGAAGGCGCGGGAGTTCTGCCCCGTGGCGCCCGTGCCGCTCTCGCCCATGATCGCGTTCAGCATCTGGAAGCCGAGGCTGATCGTGACCGACCCAGGCGCCGCACCGTCGAGCTTGCCCGGGGTGGTGGTGATGGGAAATGTCGGTGACTGCGCCTGGGCCGCCGTTGGCAAGTAGGCGGCGGCGGCCGCAAGGGCCACACCCGCCAAGAGTAGTTTACGCATCAATACCTCCTTGTGGTCACCGGCGTTGGCCGGCGCTTTCCTCAGGTTCCGCCCCCCTTCGCTGGCCTGTCTGGCGCTGCTGACGCCAGATAAGCCGGATCGCGAACCCCGGAGAAAAGTATTGAATGAATTTTGTGCGTCTGTCTTTCACGGCCTCGTGATTTTCGCGCGCCTTTGCTACAGTGTGGTACAACAATCACGCAGTACTCGATTCCGTGATATGTCCATGCAAAACTAAATTCTCTTTTATTGATGGCGCACAAATGCCGTTCGGCGATTTCCTAAAACTCTTTTTACTTTCTACCCTTCGTGGCGATCGGGCGATTAATCCGCATTTGCTGCAAGATCGCCCGCGCATCCGATGACTTGGCTCACCCGAGTGCGCCAATTCCGCCCGCACCCCGACACATCCTCGCCCCAAGCCGGCGGATCGTCAGACCCGTGATCCCGCCGAGCGCCCCGGCGCCGCCGCCGCGCCGCGCCGCGAGCCCCCAGCGTAGCGGCCCCAGCGTCCGGGCCCCCGGGTGGCTGCGCGTCGGGAACACCGGCGACAGCAACGCGAGCCTCGCCCCCGCCCGACGCGCCCGCCGCAGATCGGCCACTCCGTGTGCCGAGCTGGTCCATGCCGGCAGCCAGCGCGGCGCGCCGGCGGGCCGCCGCCCCGCGCGCAGATGCAGCCCGGCGCGAACCGCGGCCGCCAGTCGCCAGTCCCCCGCCACCGCCAGCGCCAGTCGCCGCGCCCGGCACAGCCGCGCGAGGTCACGCGCCAGTGCGGGGCGCGCCGGGTCGTCGTCATGGCGCAGCACCACCCCCGCGAGGCCCTTCGGCAGCCGCGCCACCGCCGCGCGCGGATCGGCCAGCCGGTCCGCATCGGTGAACAGCCACAGCACCGGCACCCCGGCATCGCCGCCGCGCGCCCGTCGCGCCTTGACCGCGCGCGCCCAGCCGACAAGTGTCTGGTCCATGTCCGAGCCCCTTCATTCCGTCACGGCGCGGGGCGAGCCCCGCCCCACCGATGTTGCCACCGCGCTTGCCGGCGTGCGCGCGCGCATCGCCGCCGCCGCGCGCGCCGCCGGGCGCGCCCCGGACACGGTCACACTCGTCGCCGTCTCCAAGACCCAGCCGGCCGAGGCGGTCCTGGCGGCGCTCGCGGCCGGCCAGACCGTCTTCGGCGAAAACCGGGTGCAGGAAGCGACGCAGAAATTCCCGGCCTTACGCCCCGCCCACCCCGCTTTGCGCCTGCACCTCATCGGCGGGCTGCAGACCAATAAGGCGCGCGAGGCCGTGCGCATCGCCGACGTGATCGAAAGCCTTGATCGCCCGCGCCTGGCCGACGCCATCGCCGATGCCGCCGCGCGCGAAGGCCGCATGCCGAGACTGTTCATCGAGGTGAACACCGGGGCCGAGCCGCAGAAAAGCGGCATCCCGCGCGAGGCCGCGGACGCGTTCATCGACGCCTGCCAGACCCGCTTCGGTGCCGCGCTGACCGGCCTGATGTGCGTCCCGCCCGCCGGCGAAGACCCAGCGCCGCACTTCGCCTGGCTCGCCGCCCGTGCCGCCCGCCACGGGCTGCCCGACCTGTCGATGGGCATGTCCGCCGATTTCGAGACGGCGATCGCCCATGGCGCGACCTTCGTCCGCGTCGGAACCGCGATTTTCGGCCACCGCCCGGTCTAGCGCCTTCGCCGGCGGGTGCGCACCATGCTTGCACCGCGGCAGGGCGCGGCGTATCGGTCCGCCCGCCCGAACCGGAAGGTGCGCGTGATGGTGAGTGCTGCCCCTATCGTTGCGACCCGACTCGCATGACCGTCGTCCACGCCGCAGGCTCAGCCAAGCCAGCCGCCTTGCGCTTCGGCGCCGTGATGGGCGTGCTCGGCGTGGTCTATGGCGATATCGGCACCAGCCCGCTGTACGCCTTCAAGGCCAGCATGGACCATTTCGGCCCCACCGGGATCACCCCGTGGGAGGTGCTCGGCATCCTCTCGTTGATCTTCTGGTCGCTGGTGCTGATCGTCACCGTCAAATACGTGCTGCTGGTGATGCGCGCGGACAACCGGGGCGAGGGCGGCATCCTGGCCCTGATGGCGCTGGCCCAGCGCGTGGCGGCGGGGCCTCGGCTGAAGGCGACGCTCGCGCTGGTCGGCATCGGTGGAGCCTGTCTGTTCTTCGGCGACGGCGTCATCACCCCCGCGATCTCGGTGCTGTCGGCCGTCGAGGGGCTGGAGATTTCCAGCCCGGCGCTGAAGGAGTTCGTGCTGCCCATTTCGGCCATCGTGATCGTCATGCTGTTCGCCGTGCAATCGCGCGGCACCGGCAGCGTGGGGCGCGTGTTCGGCCCGGTCATGGCGGTGTGGTTCCTGGCCATCGGCCTGCTCGGCCTGATCCAGATCGTCGCCGACCCGCAGGTGCTGCTGGCATTGTCGCCGACCTACGCGGTGGGCTTGCTCTTTCACTATAAATGGCTGGCCTTCGTCGCCCTCGGCTCGGTGGTGCTCGCCGTCACGGGGGCCGAGGCGCTGTACGCCGACATGGGCCATTTCGGCGCGCGGCCGATCCGCGTGGCCTGGCTTGGCTTCGTGCTGCCCTGCCTCGTGCTGAACTATTTCGGCCAGGGTGCCCTGGTCCTGGCCAACCCCAAGGCGCTGGCCAACCCGTTCTTCCTGATGGCGCCGGACTGGCTGCAACTGCCGCTGGTCATCCTCGCCACCGCCGCCACGGTCATCGCGAGTCAGGCGCTGATTTCCGGCGCCTATTCGATCGCGCGCCAATGCATGCAGCTCGGCTTCCTGCCGCGCATGACGGTGCGCCACACCAGCTCCACCGAGGAAGGGCAGATCTACGTGCCCCAGATCAACAGCGCGCTGATGCTGGGCGTGCTGGTGCTGGTGTTCGCGTTCAAGAGCAGCGACAACCTTGCCGCCGCCTACGGCATCGCGGTCACGGGCACCTTCATCTGCACCTGCGTCCTGGCGGTCCAGGTGTTCCGCCACCAGTTCAAGTGGTCGAACGCCGCAACCTACGGCGCTTTCGGCTTCTTCTTCGTCGTAGACAGCGTGTTCTTCGCCGCGAACCTGCTCAAGGTGCCAGAGGGCGGCTATGTGCCGCTCGTGCTCGGCGCGGCCCTGATCGCGCTGATGACGTCCTGGAAGCGCGGGCGGGATCTGTTGCTCGCGCGCTGGAAGCTCGACAGCCTGCCGCTGGCCTCGTTCCTCGCGCGCCTGCCGGCGTCCCGCACCGTGCGCGTGCCCGGCATGGCGGTGTTCCTGACCGGCAACCCGGACTACGTGCCGGCGGCGCTGCTGCACAACCTCAAGCACAACAAGGTGCTGCACGAGAAGGTGCTGTTCGTCACCGTGGTCAACCAGGACGTGCCGGAAGTGC
>JAKBCB010000053.1 GCA_021808185.1 Pseudomonadota bacterium | reverse complement strand
CGGCCACCGGTCGCGCATGAAGCAGATGGGCTTTTCCCGCGACGAATTCACCGGCCGCCCGGTGATCGGCATCGTCAACACCTGGAACAGCCTGAACACCTGCCACACGCATTTCCCCGAGCGGGTGAAGGATGTCACGCGCGGCATCCAGTCCGCCGGCGGCTTTGCCGTGGAGCTGCCGGCGATGTCGCTCGGCGAGCAGATGATGAAGCCGACGACGATGCTGTATCGCAATTTCCTCGCGATGGAAGTCGAGGAGATCATCCGCTCCCACCCTGTCGATGGCGTCGTGCTGATGGGCGGCTGCGACAAGACCACGCCCGCGCTGCTGATGGGCGCGCTGTCCGCCAACATCCCCGCCATCTACGTTCCCGCCGGCCCGATGCTGCGCGGGCACTGGAAGAACGTCACCCTCGGCTCCGGCACCGACGTATGGAAATACTGGGCCGACCGCCGCGCCGGCCTGATCGGCGAGAGCGAATGGAGCGCGCTGGAGGACGGCATCGCCCGGTCCGCCGGCACCTGCATGACGATGGGCACGGCGGCCACCATGATGTCCATCGCCGAGGCCATGGGCATCAGCCTGCCCGGCGCGTCCGCCATCCCCGCCGTCGATGCCAGCCACCCGCGCATGGCCTCGGCCAGCGGGCGGCGCATCGTGGACATGGTCTGGGAAGATTTGCGTCCCACCGACATCATGACGGCCGAATCGTTCGAAAACGCCATCGTCACCGACATGGCCATCGGCGGCTCGACCAACGCCATCGTGCATCTGCTTGCCATGGCGCGCCGCGCCGGCGTCGATGTCAGCATGGACACGTTCGACCGCGTGGCCCAGGGCATCCCGCTGCTGGCCAACATCAAGCCCTCCGGCACGTATGTCATGGAGGATTTCTATTACGCCGGCGGCCTGCGGGCGCTGCTCGTGCAACTGTCCTCGCGCCTGCATCTCGATGCGCTGACCGTCACCGGCGGGACGCTGGGCGAGGCGATTGCCGGCGCCGAGATCTACAACCCGGACGTGATCCGCACGCTCGACAACCCGGTGAAAGGCCCCGGCAGCACGGCGGTGCTGCGCGGCACGCTCGCGCCCGATGGCGCCGTCATCAAGCCGGCGGCGGCCGAGGAACGGCTCATGGTGCACGAAGGCCCCGCCGTCGTGTTCAAGGACATCGTCGATCTCAAGGCGCGCATCGACCGCGACGACCTCGATGTGACCGCCGAGTCGGTCATCGTGCTCCAGAACGCCGGCCCCGTCGGCGCGCCCGGCATGCCGGAATGGGGCCAGTTGCCGATTCCGAAAAAACTGCTGCAACAAGGCGTGCGCGACATGGTGCGCATCTCGGACGCGCGCATGAGCGGCACCAGTTACGGCGCCTGCGTGCTGCACGTCTCCCCCGAAGCCGCCATCGGCGGCCCGCTCGGTCTCGTGCGCGACGGCGACCGCATTTTGCTGGATGTCCCGAACCGGCGGCTGGATCTGTTGGTCTCCGCCGAAGAATTGGCCCGCCGCCGCGCCGCCTGGGTGCAGCCCAAACTTCCCGGCGGGGATCGCGGCTACGTTGCACTGTACCGCCGCGCGGTGACGCAGGCGCATCTGGGCTGCGATTTCGATTTCCTCGACGGCGCGCCGGGCGAGAGTCCGGAGCCGCAGATCGCCTAGAACGGTCGCGGCAAGATCACGCAACCGCCGGACGGGGCGGCGCTCACGCGGCGCCGCTGTCGATGGCCTGGCGCAGCCGCCGCACCATCTCGGCCCGCGCATGGTCGTCGGCCGCCGCCTCCAGCCGCGACGAAATCTCCAGCAGCAAGCGGGAGCGCTCGTTGTGCCAGTCCATCCGGCTCACAAGGTCCGGGTCCACGCGCCTGGACGCAGGCGGCGTGCGCGCGCGTGCGCCGGTGGGCGTGAGGTCATAAACATCGTCCAGAACCGGGCGGATGACCGCGCTGGGGTCGGCGAAACTGCCTTGCACACGGGCCGCGAGGCCGGAAATCGCCGGCTCCTCCCCGTGTGTCAGAAACAGCCCGCGCGCGATCGGTTGCCGCGCCGCGATCCAGGCCGCGAGTTCGCCGCAATCCGCGTGGCCCGAATAATCGTCGATCCACCCGATGCGGGCGCGCACGCTGACCTCATCGCCCTGAATTCTGACCGATTTTGCGCCGTCCTGAAGAATGCGTCCGAGTGTCCCGGCGGCCTGATAGCCCGTCAGCAGCACCGTCGCCTTCGGGTGCCACAGCCAGTGCCGCAGATGGTGCCGGATGCGGCCCGCGTCGCACATGCCGCTGCCGGCCAGAATGATCTTGAATCCGGCCACGTCGCCGATCGCCCTGCTCTCATCCTCGGTTTCGGTGAACCGCAGCAGCGGCGACCGCAACGAGCCGGAGACATCCACATCGGGGTCAAGGTCGCCCGCGTTGCGGATGAAGATCTCCGTCGCCCGCGTGGCCAACGGTGAGTCGATGTAGATCGGCGACGACGGAATTTCACCGGACTGCATCAGCAACACCAGATCGACAAGCAGTTCCTGGGTGCGCTCCACCGCGAAGGCGGGGATCAGCAGCGGCGCTTCGTCGTTGACGGCGGCGCGGATTTCGGCGGCGAAATGCGAGCGGCGCACGGCTGCGGATATCGGGGGGCGATCGACATCGCCATAGGTTGACTCGCAGAACACATAGTCGAGGCCGTTCGGTGACTCTGGTGGCTCCTGCAACGCTTTTTCCCTCGGCCCGAGGTCGCCGGAGACCAGAAGGCGCAGGGGATGCTTGCCGGCACCTTGCCGCTCCAGCTCGATCTCGATCGAAGCCGACCCGAGGATATGGCCCGCGTTCCAGAACCGCGCGCGCATGCCGGCGGCCGGTTCGCACCATTCCCGATAGCCGACCGCGCGGAAGGCATGCAGGGCGGCGACGCCATCCGCCTTGGTGTAGATCGGCGTGACCGTGGGCCTTCCATGCCGCCGATTGCGGCGGTTCAGCATCTCCACTTCGAATTCCTGGATATGCCCGGAATCGGGCAGCATCGCCGAACAGAGTTCCCTGGTGCCGCGTGTCGCATGGATCGCCCCCGCGAAACCTTCGCGCAGCAGCTTTGGCAGCAACCCGCTGTGATCGATGTGGGCATGGGTGAGCAGGACCGCGTCGATGCTGGAGGGCGCGAACGGGAATTCCTGGTAGTTGAGCGCCTTCAGCGTCTTGTTGCCTTGGAACATGCCGCAATCCACCAGCACGCGCGCGCGATCCGTCTCCAGCAGCATGCACGATCCCGTTACGGTCCGTGCCGCACCGAAAAAGCTGACGGAGACAGTCATTTTACCACCCCTTGACGACGACGACGCTGGCCGTGCCGTTCACGGCCGGTCCAGAAACCGATACCCGTGCTCCCGGCGCGCGGCGGTCACGGCGGAATCGAATTCGAACGGCTCACTCGCGTGGACGCGGTACAGCGGCTCGCCGCGATCGACGTGGTCGCCGACTTTTTTGTGGATCGAGATGCCGGCGCCTTTCTCGATCGGCGCGCCTGCCAGCCGGGCCAGCCGATTCAACCGCAGATTGTCGATCGCAGCGACAACGCCGGCCTGTTCGGCGACAATCTCCTCGGTCAGATGGCCAAGCGTCGCGCGTGTCGGCGGCGGTCCCTGTGCGTCGATGATCCGCTGCATCGCCGCCAGCGCGCCGCCGCCATCCAGCAACTCCTTCGCGCGCGCATAGCCGGCCCCGCCACGCAGCGCCGGATCGTATTCCAGAACGTGGCCCGCGATCCGCAGCGCCTTTTCGCGAAGATCCGCCGGTGCCGCCGGGTCGTTCGACAGCACCTGCATCACGTCTCGCGCTTCGAGCACCGGGCCGATGCCGGTGCCGATCGGCTGGCGACCATCGGTGATCACGACATCGGTCGGCAGCCCGAGACGATCGCCCAGGAACTCGAACAGTTTGCGCAGACGCATGGCTTCGTCGGCGTCATGTACTTTGGCGTGCGGCCCCACGGGAATGTCGATCAGCAGCCGCGTGGAGCCAGCCGCGAGCTTCTTCGACATGATCGAGGCGACCATCAATTCCCGATTGTCGATGCCGAGCGGGCGTTCGACGCTGATCAGCACGTCGTCCGCCGGCGAAAGCCGCACATGGCCGCCCCAGACCAGACAGCCCCCGCACGTCTCGACCACGCGCCGCATTTCGTCGACATCCAGATCGACCCGCGCCAGCACCTCCATGGTATCCGCCGTGCCGGCGGGCGAGGTGATGGCACGCGAGGAGGTCTTGGGTATCAGCAACCCATGCGCCGCGACGATCGGCACCACGATCATCGACGTGCGGTTGCCGGGAATCCCGCCAATGCAGTGCTTGTCCACGACGAGTGGCCGCTTCCAGACAAGGCGCGTGCCGGCATCGGCCATCGCGCGGGTCAACGCGAGCAATTCCTCGGTGGACATGAAGCTTGCCGCGCCGACCAGGAACGCCGCGATTTCGATATCCGCGTAGCGGTAGGTTGCGATGTCCCGCACGATGGCTTCGATGTCCGCGGTCGCCAATGTGCGCCCGTTGATCTTGCGGCGCACCGCATCGACACTCTCGGGCGGCGCGATCGGCGACAGCCGGACGGTGGTTCCCTCCGGCTCGCCCAGGCGGCGGAACGCCGGCTCGGCCAGCCCCAGCTCCGTCGGCCCGATCAGCGCCGGGTCATCGGAGGTCATCAGCGTGGCGATGACCGTGCGTTCGCCGACCGTGATCGCCACCCGGCTGAAGCTGCGGAACACCTCAGGCCGCAGGGACGCGGACCCGGCCAGCACCACGGCAACATTCTCGCGCCCGGTGTCCAGCGCCAGGCGGCGCACCTGCAAGGCCACGCCGTGCTGCGCTGCCACCTGATCGCCGGTGACGGGCTTCGGCATGCGCGTACCCCCGATCCTTCAGCCCGGGCCGCGGCGGCCCGCGATGTTCCGGGACGGCCTTCTCACGCGGCCAAGGCTGCTCCCATGACGTAGATCAACACGGGCGGCGTCGTCCATGTCCATATGGCGCCGACGGCCTCGCTGCTCCGCCCTGCCTGCGTGATCCAGATCAAGGCCGTATCGCCATCGCCTTGCGGAGTGTGCGAGGGTGTATTCGGGATAGTCGAAGCAATCGTCTTCCGCGCAGGATGAGCCAAGGCCACGCATGACCGGCGCAGCCCTCCCGCCAGCCGATCCGCCGCAACTGCGGCGTGTGCTCACGTTCTGGCCCCTGGTCCTTTATGGCCTGGGCCTGATCGTCGGCGCCGGGATCTATGTCGCCATCGGCGCTGTCATTGGCCGGGCAGGCGGGGCGGCACCGCTGTCCTTCTTGCTGGCCGGCATCGCCGCTGGGTTGACGGGTCTGTGCTATGCCGAGCTTGCAGGGCGTTACCCGGAGGCGTCGGGGGCGGTCGCCTATGTGCGGCACGGGTTTGGCTCCGACCGGCTGGCCCGGCTGGTCGGGGCGGCGATGGTCCTCGCCGTCGCGGTCGCGGCGGCGTCGATCGCGCGCGGCGCCGTGCATTATCTCGTGGTCCTGCTGCCGCTGCCCGTGCCGCTGCTGACGATCGCCTTGGTTGCCGGCTTCACCGGGATCGCCGCTCTCGGCGCACGCGAGAGTGTCGGCCTCGCGGCGGCGATGGGCGTTGTCGAGATTGCCGGATTGGTCGTGGCCACGGTTGCGGGGTTTCTTGCCGCACCGGAGTATCGTCTGGCCGCCATGATCCCGGCCAGCATGGCAGGCTGGCAGGGTGTGCTCGCCGGCGCGTTCATCGCGTTTTTCGCGTTCATCGGCTTTGAAACACTGGCCAACCTCGCGGAGGAAGTGAAAGACCCGCGACGCACGGTGCCGCGCGGCATCCTCGGCGCGGTCGCGGCGAGCGTCGTGCTCTATGTCGCGGTCGCCGTCGCCGTGGTGCAATCTGGCAGCGTCAGCGACACTGCCCTGCTCGGCCTGTTCGAAGGCACGAACGCCTCGGTCTTCGCCGCCGTGGGCAGCATTGCGGTGGCCAACGGTGTCCTGGTGCAGATCGTCATGCTCGCGCGGCTGTTCTACGGTATGGCGCGCAACGGCCAGTTGCCGGCGATCCTCGGGCGCGTCCATCCACGAACCCATACGCCGGCGTGGGCGACAGGGCTTGCCGGCGCCCTTGTGCTGGCGGCGGCCTTGTTCATCCCGTTCGAGCACCTGCTGGTGTTCGCCAACGCGGTCACGCTCGGCATCTTCGCGCTGGTGGACACGGCGCTGTGGCGCCTGCGACGCCACGCTCCGCCAGTCGCGGGCAGCTTCACGGTTGCCGGGTGGGTGCCGCCAGCCGCCGCATCCCTCGCCGTGGCGCTGATGCTCGCGGAGATCGTGTCCTGAACGGATCGCTCACAGCAGCCATCGGGCGGCGAACAGGCCGGGCGTCAGAATCCCCGTCGCCCACACCAGGGCCGAGGCGACATTGGCGATCTGGAACCGCCATGCCGGCATGCCGCAGATCCCCGCCACCAGCGGAACCGCTGACCGCAAGGGTCCGAAGAAGCGGCCGAGGAAGACTCCAGGCGTGCCCCATCTGCGGAAGAAAGCCTCGCCTGCCGGCAGCAAATCGGGGTGCCGGGACAATGGCCAAAGCCGGCCGATCCCGTGCCTGAAATATCCACCGAGCCAAAACGAAACCCAGTCGCCGAGCGCCGCGCCAAGTACCGCCGCGAACCAGACCGGCCAGAACCCGATGCCCGCGGCGCCGACCAGTCCGCCGATGCCAAACAACAAGGCGGTGGCCGGCAGCAGCAGCGAGACGAACGCCAGCGATTCGCCGAAGGCGAGCAGGAAAACGATCGGGGCGGCCCAGCCTTCGTGAGTCCTGACGAGGGTCAGGACGATCTCGTGCAAGCTTCCGATGCTCTCCTCCCCGGCGGATTGAGCGAGGTCAAGGCGTTCAGCCGTGCATGATCGCTCAATGTCGTGTCCACTGGTATCCGCCGTGGCCAGGATCAGAGCGATGCATGACTGACGGTTGGATATCCGGCATCCTGAGGTGGATCGGCGGTCGTCGCGCATGGCTCGGCGTCGCGCCCGCGCGGCAGGATCTGTCCCGGGCGGTTCATCCAGGCGGCGACCCCGGCGTCGTCTTCGCATCGCGCGGCCTGTCGAAGATCTACCGGGTGGGGGAGATCGATGTCGTGGCGTTGCGCTCGGTCGATCTTGAGATCCGCGAGGGCGAATTCATCGTTCTGCTTGGCCCGTCGGGCAGCGGCAAGTCAACGCTGCTGAATATTCTCGGCGGCCTCGATGCCCCGACGAGCGGCGAGGCACGCTTCCGTGACCACAATCTCGTCGGCGCCAGCGAGCAATTGCTGACCCAGTACCGGCGTGAGCATGTCGGCTTCGTCTTCCAGTTCTATAACTTGATCCCCAGCCTGACGGTGCGCGAAAACGTCGCCCTCGTCACGGAGATCGCCGACCATCCGATGCAGCCGGAGGCGGCATTGCAACTGGTCGGGCTGGAGCAGCGGCTCGACCATTTTCCGTCGCAACTCTCGGGCGGCGAGCAGCAGCGCGTGGCAATCGCCCGTGCTATCGCCAAACGCCCGGACGTGCTGCTGTGCGACGAGCCGACCGGCGCGCTGGACTACCGCACCGGCATCGTCGTCCTCGCGGCCATCGCGCGCATCAATCAGCAGCTCGGCACCACGGCGGTCGTCATCACCCATAATGCCGCCATCGCCGCAATGGCGGATCGGGTCGTGCATCTGGCCGATGGCACCATCGCACGGATCAGCGTGAACGCCGCGCGGCAGGCACCGGAGGAGATCGTCTGGTGACGATGCTGAACCGAAAGCTCGCGCGGGATCTCTCGCGGATGCGTGGCCAGGTCGTGACCATCTCGCTGGTCGTGGCCTGCGGCATCGCCGTGCTCGTGTCGTCCATGGCGACGTACCAATCGCTTCTTGCGTCCCAGGCCGTGTTCTACGCGCAGGCGCATTTCGCCGAGGTCTTTGCCAGTGCCAAGCGCGCCCCGTTGGCCATCGCGGCGCGGCTTGGGGCGATTCCGGGCATCGGACTGGTGGAGACGCGCGTGGCGGAGGAGGTGACAGTGACCCTCCACGGTGGCGCGGAACCGCTTACCGCACATGTGCTCTCGCTGCCGGATGACGGGCAGCCGCAACTGGATCGCTTGCACTTGCGGCGGGGCCGGCTGATCGCGACCGGCTCAGCCGATGAAGTGCTGGTCAGCGAGGCGTTCGCGGCCGCCAACGGCATCAACCCCGGCGATGCGATCAACGCGATCCTGAACGGCCGGTTCCAGAAGCTGCGCGTGGTCGGCATCGTGCTGTCGGCGGAATACGTGTTCGCGACCCGTCCGGGCGACCCGATTCCGGACGACCGTCGCTACGGCATCCTGTGGATGGGGCGGGGCGGATTGGCGGCGGCCTTCGACATCGAGGGCGGGTTCAACGACATGCTCGCGAGCCTCGCGCCGGGCGCCAACCTGCCCGCCGTGCTCGCCGCGGTGGACACCCTGCTGGAGCCGTATGGTGGGCTGATCGCCTATGGCCGTGCGGATCAGCCCTCGCACCGCTTCCTGGCGGACGAGATCGCGCAGCAGCGCATCATGGCGACCACGATTCCCGTGGTCTTCCTCGGTGTCTCGGTGTTCCTGCTGCATGGCATGCTCGGCCGCCTTGTCGGCGCGCAGCGCGAGCAGATCGCGGCGCTGAAGGCGCTGGGCTACGCCAACCGGGCGATAGGCTGGCATTATGTCAAGTTCGCCCTCGTGGTGGTCGGCGCGGGCGCGCTGCTGGGCATTCTGCTCGGGCTCTGGCTGGGGAGAATAATGGTGGGCAACTACACCAGCTTCTTCCGCTTTCCGCGGTTGGCATTCCACCTCGCCCCCTGGGCGCCGATTCTGGCCATCGGCGTCGGCCTGCTGGCCGGCGTGGTGGGGGCCACGAACGCGGTCGGGGCGGTGGCGCGGCTCGCCCCGGCCGAGGCGATGCGGCCGCCGGCGCCGCGCGACTACCGCCATGGCCTGCTCGACAAGATTGGCTGGGTTCGCCGTCTGGCGACGCGCCAGCGCATGATCCTGCGTGAGCTGATCGACCGGCCCTTGCGCACAGCCGTCACGATCACGGGCATCGCGCTGGCCGTGCCCATCATCGTGCTCACCTTGTTCTGGCAGGATGCGATCGACTTCATGATCGACGTGCAATTCGCCGTGGCGGAGCGGGGGGACGTGGTCATCGGCTTTTCCACGGCGGTCCCCGGGCGGGCGCAGCGCGAGATCGCGCATCTGCCCGGCGTGCTCACCACCGAAGCCTATCGCAGCGTCGCGGTCCGCCTGCATGCCGGTCCGCGCAGCTATCGCACGGCCCTGACCGGGCTGCCGGCGACGCCCGTCCTGCGCCGTCTGGTCGATGCCGATCTCCGGGTGGTGCCGCCCCCGCGCGACGGGGTGCTGCTCTCCACCCGGCTTGCACGCAGGCTCGACCTGCGTCCCGGCGATTCCGTCGATGTCGAGGTCCTCGAAGGCAAACGCCCGCACGCCGCGATGACCGTCGTGGGATTGCTGGACGAGTTGCTCGGGATCGGTGCCTACATTCGCATCGGCGCGCTCAACCGGCTCATGGACGAGGCGGACAGCATCAATGCCGTGGGCGTCTCCGTGGCCGACCCTGGCGACATGGCGCTGCGCCGCGCGCTGCTGGAACGGCCCATGGTGGCAACCGTCACTGATCGGGCCACCTCGCTGCGGCAGTTCCGGGAGACGACGCGCATGTTCGTCCTTGTCATGGCAGGGATTTTGTCGGGTTTTTCCATCATGATCGCCATCGGCGTCGTCTACAATCACACGCGCATCGCGTTTCAGGAGCGCGCCTGGGAGCTGGCCAGCCTGCGCGTGCTGGGCTTCACCCGCGCCGAGGTGACGTGGCTGCTTCTGGGCGAACTGATGTGGCAGGTGCTGATCGCGGTGCCGGCCGGCTTGTGGCTCGGCCACTGGCTCGTGCGCGGCCTGATCGCGATGCACGACACCGAGATGTTCCAGATCCCAGCGGTGATCCAGCCGCGCAGCGACGCGATCGCCGGGGCGGTTGTGCTGCTGAGCGCCGCTGCCAGCGCGGTGCTGGTGCACCGCAAGATCGGCCAGCTCGATCTCGTCGCCGTCCTCAAGGCGCGGGAGTAGGGCGATGCGCTGGCTGTCTCGCTTGCTGCTGCTGGCCGGGGGCCTCGTGCTGCTCGGGCTTGTCGGCTGGAGCTTCTGGCCGTCCGCCGTGGTTGTCGAGACCGCACAAGCGCGGCGCCAGCGGTTCGAGGAGACCATCCTGGAGGACGGGCAAACCCGCGTGCGCGAGCGATACGTCGTTTCCGCCCCGCTGGCAGGCCGATTGCCGCGCATCGACCTGGAGGCGGGAGACCCGGTCGAGGCCGGCACCGTCGTTGCGTCCATCCTGCCGAACCGGGCACCGTTGCTCGATCCGCGCGCTCGCCAGCAAGCCGAGGAGCGGCTGGGCGCCGCCGAGGCGACCCTGGCCCGGGCGTCGGCCGCCGTGGCGCAGGCGGAAGGCGTGGCGGAGCAGGCGCAGGCGGATGCCGAGCGCTCCCGCACGCTCGTCGCGCACGCCGCCGCCCCGCGCAGCCGGCTAGAGCATGACGAACTGGCCCTGCACAGCGCCCAGCGCGAACTGGAAGCCGCGCATTCCACCCGCCATGCCGCCGAGCACGATGTGGAACTGGCGCGCGCGGAGTTGTTTCTGGAGAGCGAGCAGAATCAGGCGGCGGCGACCTGGCCGGTGCGTTCCCCCGTCGCGGGGCGCATCCTGCGGGTGCTGCAAAAGAGCGAGGCGCCCGTCGCCCTCGGCACGCCGCTTGTCGAGATCGGTGATCCGGCGGATCTCGAAGTGGTGGCCGACGTGCTCACCACGGATGCCGTGCGCATGCAGCCGGGCGACCCGGTCCGGATCGAGGACTGGGGCGGGGACAAGCCGCTCGCCGGCAAGGTGCGCATGGTCGAGCCGGGCGCGTTCACCAAGGTCTCCGCCCTGGGCGTCGATGAGCAGCGAACCCGTGTCGTGATCGACATCATCTCGCCCGCCGCTGACCGGGCGTCGCTCGGCGACGCCTATCGCGTCGATGTTCGCGTCGTCATCGCGGCGATCGACGACGCCATCGTGATCCCGGCGGGCGCCCTGTTCCGGGATCGGGAGGGCTGGGCGGTCTTCGTGGTGGCAAATGGGCGCGCCCGTCGGCGCGCGGTTGCGGTGGCGGCGCGCAACACGTCGGATGCCGCGATCGCGCAGGGTCTTGCCGTTGGCGAACAGGTGATCCTGTTCCCCGGCGAAGCGATCGCCGAGGGCGGGCGGGTCCGCCCTGTCGCGGCGCCCGTGCCAGGCTGATCCGGGTAATCCACTCTCATTGCCGCATCGCGCTGTCATCGCCGAGCGGCTCGGGTTTCGTCATGCCCGGGCATACCCATATCGAAGTTTGGCATGGGTGGCCTGTTGACAGGGCATGAAGTGCCCGGATAAATAGTTCGAGGTTCATAAAAATAGGGGCCGGCGCGCGCCATCGCGCCCGGCCCTGTAGGGATGTTGGGTTCTGGGAGCGGTTGATGCCTGACGCCGACGCTGCCGCACATGCGTGGTTGGAGATCGACGCCCCACCCACGCGGCGCGCGTCCGCTCGGTCGCGCCATCGCCAAGCCCTGGGCGCCGGAACACCGCCCCGCGATGCGCGCGCGGCGGCAGCGCGGGCGCGCCTAACAGCGAATTTTTGCGGCGCCTGAGCACGCCGCGCAACCGATCCCGCCCGTCCGGGCGGCCCCCGCGGCAATCTCGCCCGGCGGGGAACAAGGGAGAGCGTAACCGATGTTCAAGAAGTTCCTGCTGGGCGCGGCCATGGTGGGTGCGGCGATGCTCGGCATGCAGCCGGCGGCGCGCGCGGCCGATTCGGTCGAGGTGCTGCACTGGTGGACCTCCGGCGGCGAGGCTGCGGGTCTGGCGGTGCTGAAGAAGGCGTTGCAGGACCAGGGCGTGGAGTGGAAGGACGCGCCGGTGGCCGGCGGCGGCGGCAGCGGGGCGATGACCACGCTGAAGGCGCGCATGACGGCCGGCAATCCGCCCTCGGCCTCGCAGATGCTCGGCTACGCCATCACCGACTGGGCCGAGGCCGGGGCGCTCGCGGACCTCACGCCGCTCGCCACCGCGAACCACTGGGATACCGCGATCCCCAAGGCGATCCAGAAGTTCTCGGTCTATGACGGCAAGTGGATCGCGGCCCCCGTGAACGTGCACTCGACCAACTGGATCTGGGTCAGCAAGGCGGCGATGGACAAGATCGGCGGCCCGGCGCCCACCAACTGGGACGAACTGGTGGCCGTGATGGACAAGGCCAAGGCGAAGGGCATCATCCCGCTCGCGCAGGGCGGGCAGGCGTGGCAGGAAGCGACGCTGTTCGACTCGATCGTGCTGACCACCGGCGGCGCCGATCTGTACAAGAAGGCGATGATCGACCTCGACCCGAAGGCGCTGGCGTCCGAGGAAATGCACACCGCGTTCAAGCGGCTGGCCAAGATCGCGTCCTACGCCGACAAGAACTTCCCCGGCCGCGATTGGAACCTCGCCACCTCGATGGTCATCAAGGGCGATGCGCTGTTGCAGGTGATGGGCGACTGGGCGAAGGGCGAGTTCATCAATGCCAAGAAGGAGCCGGGCAAGGACTTCCTGTGCTTCCGCTTCCCCGGCACCCAGGGCACCGTGACCTTCAACGCCGACCAGTTCGTCTTCTTCAAGCGCGGCAGCGGGGCGCTCGACGGCGGTCAGACCAAGATGGCCACCGACATCGAAAGCCCGGCCTTCCAGTCCGC